>DATMBW010000476.1:0-6832 GCA_035559095.1 Ramlibacter sp. | reverse complement strand
GGTCGCCGGGTCACGGATGTACAGCTTGTCCGGTCCGATGAGGTAGGGCGCGTTGGTCTTGGCCTGCAGATAGGGGCCGTCGTAGATGGCCAGTTCGTTCACCAGCACGTTGCACATGGAGAGGGCCAGCGCCCCGTCGGTGCCCACGCGCAGCGGAACCCATTCGGTGGCCTTGGCCGCCGCGAAGTTGCACATCGGGTCGACCACCACCATCTTCATGCCGCGCGCCCTTGCATCGGCGGCGAGTTTCATGTTGGAGACGGACGCATGGCCCGCCCCGTGGCCCTTGGAGGCGCCGAAGTAGATGGCGTAGTTGCAATGCTCGAAGTCCGGGACGATGGACCACGACGAATGCATGATCCCGCTGATGAGATGCGCGCCGTTGCCGCAGTGCAGCCCGCCGCCCGACGTGGAGAGATTCGGCGTGCCGAACGCGGCCCCGAACGCCATCAGCGGCGTGCGAGCCGCCAGCACGGTCGTCGTGCGCTGGATCAGGAGCTTGCGCGGATCGTCGGCGCGCACGCGCTTCAAGACCGAAGCGATCTCATCCAGCGCCTCGTCCCAGCTGATTTCCTTCCAGTTAGGGTCTTCGTCGATGCCCTTTTTCGGGTTGGTGCGCCGCAGCGGCACCTTCAACCGATTGGGATCGTAGTGCGACATGAGGCCGCTAACCCCCTTGCCGCACAGTCGTCCCCGGCCCACCGCGCTGTCCGGGTTGCCTTCGATCTTGATGGCGGTTCCGTCGACGCGGTGCGCCTTCATCGAGCAGGTGCCGTAGCACAGCGCACACGAGGAGGGCACCCATACGTCGTCCCTCTGCGCCCCCAGATCCCGTGCGTTCATTTCAGGTTTCTTTCCATGTGCCTTCCCTGTCAGCCACCCTCGATCTCACGGAACAGGATGATTTCCACGATGGCCGCTGTCGATCCGCCCGTGATCGTCGTCGCCATGTCCTGGACAGGCTCGCCGTCCACGAACACGCGGCAAGTGTTCAATGACTCGCCGTTTTCACCGACAAGCGCGCGCAGGAAATCGCGGCCAAGCCGGCGTCCAAGCTCTTCGACCACGTCCCGCAGCGCGCAACCGCGCGCGAACTGAAGGACCATGGGATTGGCGACCCCCGGGCCGAGCAGCATTCCGAACAGCCGCACCCGGATCTCGACGGGACCGTCCGCGCTCGCTGCCGCGGCTGCGGGAGCCCTGGCGTCGGCGAGGCGCTTCGAAGCCAGGAACCGATGGTTCGTGACGACGGCGTCCCAGCGCACGCTCATGAACGACCTCCGCGTCGCACGCGGAAGCGGGGCGGTTTCGTGTTGTGGTCTTTTCCTATCATTACTCGCATAGCGAATATTAAATTTGCTACGCGATTAGTCTGTCAGACTCCGGTCGATTTTGCAAGGCATGCTTGACGGCAGGATTCGGGCATCGCCGGCGTGGATGGCGGGCACGCGTCTTTGAATCGTGGCAAGGCAGGCGCCGCGAAAACCGATTGCGTGCAGTTGCGTCGTCGGCAAGACCGCCGGCTGGGTCAGCGCGGGACTCTCGCTTTCTTGGCATGCCCGGGCGGCCGATTGCCGGCGCCTTCCGGGAACGGCGGGGCAGGCGCTACCTTGGCCGTCGGACCCAGGCTGCAATCCTGGGAGCGACCAGGACCACCACCAGCACGGCGGGCCAGATGTTGCCGCCGCTGAAGGTGTACGCCTCCAGCAACTCTTGCCAGGGCTTGTGCGAGACGAGACGGCCCATGCCGAACTCGAACACCAGGGTGAGCACGAGCCACATGGCACCGATCTGCCAGTACCTGCCGGCGTCCAGCCGGCCGTACCAGGGCGCAGCGAACAGCGCCACGAGAAGGATCAACAGCGAAAGAACAACGCCGCTCGCCGTCAGCCCCGTCAGCCGTCCGAGCGCCGGGATCAGCACAGCCTCGCGCAGAATTCCATTGGCCACGGCCAACGCCAGGATCGCCAGCCACACGGCGAACGCCTTCGGCCACACGCTCTTTGTCACGAGGCGCCGGGCGAGCGCCTCAGTTCAATGCACAGGCGCCCGGCCCTCGCTGGTGAGCGCAAGACGCGCAGGGACTCTCCGCCGGGGGCGCCGCGTGGGCCGCGGATGCGGCCGTGGCAAAGACGGAGAGCCTCTTCCTGAGTTCCGTGGAATGACAACTTGGGCACGCCGGAGTGGCGCCCGAGCGAACAAGCGTTTCGAACTGATTGGCGCACTGGCTGCAAACGTACTCGTAGATCGGCATGTGGTAACCCTCGTCCAGGCCGCATTTTGCCTCAGCCGCGACGCAGGTAACCGCGCGATACACGCCGATTACAAGGCGGCTGCCGCGCATACCAACTGGCAACACGGGCGCCGGCCGGCGACGTTCGCGCGATACGCGCGCCCCCGATGCTTGCGTCCTCGAACCTGAAAAAGCGAGCACCGGACCCCCACCTCCGGCAATTCGCTCAACCGGCTCCTCGAACTGGACAGGCGGGCGTTGAGCGGCCCGCCCTGCCCCAGATTTAAACCCCGCTCAAAGGAGTTCACCATGAACCGCAAGCTCGCCTCCACCCTCTCCATCGCCAGCACGGCCGCAGCCATCCTCGCCGTCGCGGCAATTGCCTCGGGCAATGCCTACGCGGACGACATCACTGTCGACAACACGCCGTTCGTCAGCACCAAGACCCGCGCCGAAGTACAGGCCGAAGTCATGGGGCAAGCCGAACAGCTGAGAATCGCCTCGAGCGAGTGGTCGATGCAGTCGAACCATGCGTTCCAGCCCAGCAGCTCTTACACGCGGGCGCAAGCGAAGGCCGAGTACATCGCCTCGCGAGACCAGGTGAAAGCGCTCAACGCGGAAGACAGCGGCTCGTCCTACTTCGCGGCGTTGCCGCGCAGCGCGGGCGCCGGTGTCATCATGGCCGGCACCGCGCGCTGAATCGGCCGCGACGCTCAGACCCTGGCGCGCGGTGTGGGCTGCACCATGCCGTCCACCGGCGCCAGGGCGGCCGTGCCGGTCTTGCCGGCGCGCGCGCCAAGGACCATTTCGCCCATCCAGTTGACCAGCAGGGAAGTGTAGGTTTGCTGCCAGGGTTTTTCGGAAAGACCGTGGTCGGCGTCCGAGATCATCCGGTAAGTGAGCGACTGGGCCTGTGCGCAGGCGGCCATGTAGTTCTGGATCACCTGATGCGGCACCAGCGAATCGTGCTGCGACTCGACGATCAGCACGTCCCCGCGAAACGCCGCGCAGGCGGCCAGCGCGCGGTTGTTCCGGGGTGACACCATGCTCAGGCGGTAGGCGGCCAGCTCCTCGCGCATGAGCTGGCTTTTCGGAACGTCCCAGTCGCCATCCTTGTAGAGCGCCGGCACCCGCAACGCGAGCCAGCGCACCGGCCGAAGCGCGCTTGCGATCGCGGCCAGGTAGCCGCCGTAGCTGCTGCCGATGAGCGCGATCGCACCCGGGTCCACCGCCGGGTGGCCCACCAGCACGTCATAGGCGGCGAGCACGTCCTGCAGGTTGTCCTCACGGCTGACGGTCTCGCGCTGCGCAAGGTGGCGCACATGGCCACGCAGGTCGAAGGTGAGGCAGATGCAGCCGAGGGCCGCGATCTCGTGCGCCCGGGCAATGTACTGGTCCTGGCTGCCGTCCCAGCCGTGCACCAGCATGACGCCGGGGACCATCGTGTCGGGCCCGACCAGTGTGCCGGCGATGTGCTTGTCATCGACCGGGATGTCGACGGGATTAGCGCGGGTCGGCATCGGGCTCGATCACGGTGTACTTGGTCAGGCGGCCGACCTGCGGATCGGTGCCGCGGAAATGGACGATCGCGTGCGCCGGCGGCTGCGGACTGTCGCCGAAGATTTCGAAGCCGGCCGCGCGCACCCGCTTGCACCCGGGCTGCCGGCGAAAGACCTCGAGCGCGGCGAGTTCGGGACCGGTCGCGCCGCCGACGCGCCAGGACTGTTCCAGCACGCCCGAGCGCGGGCACCCGGCCGCGTCGCGCCCGAGCGCGATGTCGTAGTTGATGCGGGAGGCAAAGAAACCGGCGAAGCAGGCGCGGACGGCGGTGTCGTAGCGCCGCGCCTGCTCGAGCGCGCAACGGATCTCGGGCGCCGGGCCCAGCGCCAGCAGTTCGTCGAACTCGCCACGTACGACGGTCAGGTCGGAGCCGCCGAACACCTCGTCCCCCCGGTTGTTGCGCGTCAGCCGCTGGACGCCGAAGTAGCTGGCCGTGAGATCGGCCACCCGCACCTGGCCGACGCTGAAGGTGCGGACATCGTTCAGGTCCTGCTCAAGCACCAGCCCGTGCGAGATGACTTCGTTCGGGTCGATGGCGTCGAGCAGCCGCTGCAGTTGGCCGCCGTCGCGGGCAACCGACTGGCCGTGGCCGCCCGACGCAAGCACCGGCTTGATGCGCAGCGGCCCGCGCGCGAGCAACCGGCGGCCGGCGCGGCGCGCATCGCCATGATTGAAGGCGGTATAGCCGTCGAGCACCGCATCGCCGACTTGCGCCGCGAAGGCCGGGTTCCAGCCGGCCAAGGCCGCGGCGTCGGGCGCTACCAATGGATGGCTGATCGCCTTGGTCGCGACAAAAGCATGAGGCACCACACCGCCGAACAGGTCATCCGGTCCGCGAATGCCCAGGGCCGCGGCTTCGTCACGGATCAATGTAATGCTCGGAACGAAGTAAACGTGTCCCCGGTAGAGCTTCGACGGCTGGTAGACGCCGCCCGCGTCGTAGCCTCGCAGGGCCGCCAGCCGGCGGGAGAACTCGACCAGCGAGACGCGTTCATGTTCGCTCGCGTGGTCGTGTCGATCCGGGGTGTAGGCGACGACCACGCCGCGCGAGTCCATCGACGGGTTGTTGGGCGGCACACCCTCATTTTTTGGAGCTCTGCGTTGCGGGTCTGTCGGACAAAATGCCGAATCGGGCAAGCTGAAAGCTGAAGCGCTACGGCAGCGTTGGCGCCGGAGCATCGGTTCGAGAGCAACAATCGGGGTTGCTCTATCCTTTTGTGCCAGCCGTGCACCATCGAGGAGTTCCACGCATGTCCGCTCACCCGACTGCACTGACGATTGCGCTGGACGCGGGCGCCACCACGTCCGCCCTGCTCGACGCTCCGGCCGATGCGCAGGCCTGCTATGTGTTCGCCCACGGCGCCGGCGCCGGCATGCACCACGCGTTCATGACGGCCATCGCGAGCGGCCTGGCCAAACGGCGCGTGGCGACGTTGCGCTTCCAGTTTCCCTATATGGAGCAAGGCTCCAGGCGGCCGGATCCGCCGAAAGTGGCGCACGCCGCCATTCGCGCTGCGGTTCGGGAGGCCACCCGGCGATTGCCGGACGTGCCGCTCTTTGCCGGCGGCAAGTCGTACGGCGGGCGCATGACGTCGCAGGCACAGGCTGCCGAGGCGCTCGCGAAAGTGCGCGGACTCGTCTTCCTGGGCTTTCCGCTGCATCCGGCCGGCAAGCCCTCCACCGAACGCGCGCAGCACCTGGCCGACGTGCAGGTGCCGATGCTCTTTCTGCAGGGTACGCGAGACACGCTGGCCGAGCTGGACCTCATCCGGGAAACCACCGCGAAGCTCGGAAACCGCGCCACGTTGCACATCGTCGCGGGCGCCGATCACTCGTTCCACGTGCTTGCGCGCTCGGGCGGCAATGACGAGCAGGTCCGCGAGGAATTGCTCGACACCATGGCCGGCTGGATGAAGGCCGGTTAGGAGCCGCAGGCGCGCGCGCTCGCCACATGGTCCCGCCGGAGCGGTACCATGCAAGTTCCCAGAGCGATTTGCCATGGACACATCGGCTTATCCAATGCCGGACGGGCTGCTGCACACGGTCGAGCGCGACATCGTGCAAACGGCGCTCAGGCTCGGTGAGGAAGCGGGGAGCTGGGACGCAGTCCATGTCCACGCTGTCGCTCGCGAGGCGGGGATCAGCCTCGAAGATCTCAGCCGGCACTTCCAGGACAAGGACGCGATCGCCGAGGCCTACTTCGACAACGCCGATGCCGCGCTGCTGTCCGTCGGCAGTGAAGCGGGCTGGAGCGAACTGGACATTCGCGAGCGCCTTTTCAGGGCGGTGATGACCTGGCTCGACGCCCTTGAACCTCACCGCCGCCTCGCGCTCGGCATGCTGCGCTACAAGCTGCAGCCGGAGCATCTGCATTTGCAGGCCCGCGGCATCGCGCGCATCAGCCGCACGGTGCAGTGGATCAGGGAGGTGTCCATGCTGCCCTCGGTGGGCTGGCGCCGGGAACTCGAGGAGGCGGCGCTCACCACCATCTACCTGACCACGTTCTCGTGCTGGCTGACCGACAAGTCGGCTGGGTCCGAGCGCACGCGCGGCCTTCTCAAGCGGCTGCTTGCCGGGGCGGAACAGGGCGCGGCGTGGATCGGGCACCGTTGAATCCCGACGACCGCCGCGCCGGGACCCGGGGCTCACGGCGCGCGGATCTGCCCGCGAATCTCCCCATTGGGAAACGGCGCGCTGTGCGCGTTGTAATACAGGTTGCCCTGCTTGAAGGCCGTGAACTGTTCGGCGCTGAGCCTGGCGGTCGCCGGAACGTTCCAGACGTTGCCGCCGCCGGCGTCGGTGAGCGGAATGATGATCGGGCCATTGACGCCCGGCGCGGCCTGATGGACATGCGCCATGGTTGTCGTCATGCCGCTCACCGTGATGCGGCCACTGGCTGCCCTGGTGGCCGGGTCGATGACGAGCATTCCGGTGCCGGTGGCCGCGGACGCGGTAGGCGGTACTTCCTCGGTCCCGATCAAGCGCGCGAAGCCCACGTGACGGCCGATCTGTCCACGGATTTCACCGTTGGGGAAGGTA
>DATMBW010000475.1:0-2044 GCA_035559095.1 Ramlibacter sp. | reverse complement strand
GAATGCGACCGTCGGTCATCTCGATCATGGTGAGTTTTTCGGCGTCGGGATGGGCTTTCTGGTCCTGCACGTCCGCCAGGAAACGCTGCGGGTCCCTCACCTGCGCCATCTGCATCGCCAGCAAGGCCGCGTCGTTGAGCGTGGCGAGCTTGTCCGCCGGGATGCGCCACATCTCGATGAAGCGGGTGTTGTAGTGCATGGCCCGGCCGAAATAGCCCATGGCCAGGATGCCGTCGGTGGTGGAATCGAGCGTGGCCAGCAGCAGGGCCAGCGCGGCGCGCGCCTCGGTCAGCTCATGCGTGCGGCTCTCCAGGGTGCGGCTGGTGGCGCCCAGCTTCTGGGTGGCGGCGGCCAGCGACCGCCGGGCTTCGGCCAGTTCCTGCGCCAGCCGATTGACCAGATCCGGCAGTCCGGCGGCTTGCAAGCGTTGCTGTTTTGCCGCCTGGGTCCCTCCGGGGCGTGCTTGACTCATCTGACTCCCTCCGTAATGCATGCGCTCCCTTGCGCCACTTGCCATCTGACCACGCCGGGGCCGGCCGGCCATAGGCGGATTTCCTACCGGGCGCTAGGTGAATCGCCGCGCCGACGCCGTCACGCATGTATGGCCTCGCGCACGGGCTCGGATGGCAGGCGCTGCTCGAGCGCGGCCAGCAGCTCGCGCAGCGGTGCCTCGAGTTCGTCCAGCGCGTGGTCAATATGGGCCGCGCCGCGGCTTTCCCGGATTGCCAGCTCCAGAGCCGCGGCGCGCTCCTGTACCACCGTCGCGCCGATATTTCCGGACACCGCCTTGGTCGTATGCGCGATACGCTCTGCGGTGGCTTTGTCGCCGGTGGCGAGCGCAGTGCGAACATCGTCAACCACAGCCCGTTGACCCGCGAGATAACGGCGCAGCATCGCCAGATACAGCGATTTCTTGCCCATCATGCGGCTCAGGCCCAGCGTCGTGTCCAGTCCCGCGACACCCTCGGGTAAATCGGCATCGGCGGACGCGGCGGTCCCGGCGTGGCCTGCCTGCACCTTCGGTTTGGCCGGTGCGGGCGCCGCCGGTCGGCGCGCGCCCAGCCATCTGAGCAGGATGCCCAACATGTCCTGGGGATCGATCGGCTTGATCAGGAAGTCGTTCATGCCCGCGTCCATGCACTTGCGGCGGTCCTGCTCCATGGCATTGGCGGTCATCGCCACGATCGGCAGGTGCGCGACTCGCTCGAGCTTGCGCGCTTCGCGGGTGGCCGTCACGCCATCCATCACCGGCATCTGCATGTCCATGAATACGAGGTCGTAGGTCGCCTGGCGCAGCAGCTCGAGAGCGACCTGGCCGTTGTTCGCCACATCCACCACCAGGCCCGCGTCCTCCAGCAGCTCGCGCGCGACCTGCTGGTTCAAGTCGTTGTCCTCGACCAGCAGGATGCGCGCTCCCTGTAGCGCCGCCAAGCGGTGATCGGCCGCGCCCCTGGGCAGGTCCGCGGTCGCGCCCTCGCCGGCGCGCGCGCCCAGCACGCTCATGGTGCTGTCGAACAGGATCGAAGCGCTCACGGGCTTGATCAGGACATTCTGGATTCCCGCCCCTTCGGCTTCCTTGAGAACTTCCTCGCGGCCGTATGCCGTCACCATGAGGAACATCGGCGGCGAAGCCAGGCCCAGCGACCGGATGCGGCGCGCCGTTTCCATGCCGTCCATGCCGGGCATGCGCCAGTCGAGGTAGACCACGTCGTACGGCTCTCCGGTGCTCGCGGCCCGGCGCACCTCGTCCACCGCGGCCGAACCTGAAGAAACCTCCCGGGCCTGGAAGGTCATGCCCTCGAGCATGTCCAGGATCACCGCGCGCGCATGGTCGTTGTCATCCACCACCAGGGCGCGCCGGCCGCGCAGGTCGCGGCTGGGCAGCAATTTGCGCCGGGTCGCCGCGCCGATGCCCAGCCGGGCGCTGAACCAGAAGGTGCTGCCCTTGCCCAGTTCGCTCTCCACTCCCACCTCGCCGCCCATGAGCTCGGCCAGCCGCTTGCAGATCGCCAGCCCCAGCCCGGTGCCGCCGAACTTGCGCGTG
>DATMBW010000474.1:0-3477 GCA_035559095.1 Ramlibacter sp. | reverse complement strand
TGCGCGAGTGCCCGCCCGTGCCCACGACCTCGATCTTCAGCAAGTCCGACGGCATCGTCTCGTGGCGCGGCTGCATCGAAAAGAAAAGCGAGAGTTCGGAAAACGTCGAAGTCTCGGCAAGTCACCTGGGCATGGGAACGCACCCCCAGGTGCTGCGCGTCGTCGCCAACCGGCTGACACAGCCCGAAGGGCGCTGGCGACCGCTACGCCGCGCGGAGCGGCTCGGCAAGCGCTAGGGCCTCGAAAACACGATCGGGATCGACACTACGCGGCACCGCCGGGTGCAGCGAGCAGTTCTTTCAGCAGCGCGAAGACCCGGTCCGGTTCGGCTGGCTTGGTCAGGTGCCCGTTGAAGCCCGCCGCAGTCGCGCGGTCACGGTCCTTGTCCTGACCCCAACCCGTCAGCGCGATCACAACGGGTTGCTTCGGGATTCCCGAGCTGCGGATGCGCCCGCAGACTTCGTAGCCGTCGATGTCGGGCAGACCAATGTCCAGCAGCACGGCATCGGGCGCGAACCGCTCTACCGCGCGCACGGCCGCCTCGCCGCTGCACTCCACGCGGCTGCTGAAGCCGCTCATTGTCAGGATTTCGCACAGTGTCTCCGCGGCGTCCCGGTTGTCGTCCACCACCAGCACCTGGGCGCCGGCACCGTCCACGACCCGGGCCGGCGCCTGCGGAACGTGTCCGGCGGTGGCCGCGCTGACGGCGGGCAGCTCGATGACGAACGTGCTGCCATGGCCCTGCCCCTCGCTATCGGCCCGCACGGTGCCGCCATGCAGCTCGACCAGCTTGCGCGTCAGTGCCAGCCCGATGCCCAATCCGGTATTGCCGTACCCGCTGGGCTGTTCTTGCACGAACAGCTCGAAGATTCTCTCCAGGCTCGCGGGCGGGATGCCTGCGCCGTTGTCGACGACCACGACGCTGACCATCGGGCCCTGCTGCGCGACTTTCAGGACGATGCGGCCGCCGCGGGGCGTGAACTTCACCGCGTTGTTCAGAAGATTCAGGATGCACTGCGCCAGCCGGGTGGCGTCCCCGCGCACCAGTACGGGCGATGGGCCGATCTGCTGCTCCAGCGTCAGCCCGGCCGCATCCAGCGTCGACCTCACGGACTCGACCGCGCTCAGGGCCACAGCGCCAAGATCGAGCGTCTCCTGCCGCAACTGAATAGTGCCGAGCGTGATGCGCGACACATCCAGCAGGTCGTCCACCAGCCTTGACAGATGCAGCACCTGGCGTTCGATGATGACCTGCGAGCGCCGCACCGTCGCGTCGTCCGGGTCGCGCAGGCGGATCAATTCCACCGCGGTGCGGATGGGCGCGAGCGGATTGCGCAGCTCGTGCGCGAGGGTGGCCAGGAATTCGTCCTTCTGCCGGTCGGCCCGGCGCAGCGCGGCCTCCGCCTGCACCCGCTTGGTGATGTCCGCCTGCACCACCACGCCCGCGATCACGTCGCCGGCGGCGTCGAGCACCGGCGCGGCCGACATCAGCACCGTGCGGCGCCGTACGGCGCCGTCGACGGGAGCGATGTCGATGATGCTCGTCACCGCGCGCCGCTGGCGAAGGGCCCGTTGCAGCGGCCACTGGTCGGGCGCCAGCGTGATGGCCTCGTCCGTGCCAGGCGCATGCCGCCAGCCCCGCAGGGACTGGATCGCCAGGTTGCGGTCGGCCGCGTCAGCGATCCCCAACAGCTCGGCGCCGGCACGGTTGAACTGCAGGAATTGGCACTGCGGATCAGCCACCGCGATACCCACCGGCGCTGCCTCCAGGGTCGCCTCCAGCATTCGATGCGCGGCATCGAAGCGCCGCGCGGATTCGACGGCGCGTGCCTCGCTTGCCTCCAGCTCGCGCAACGCAACCACCCGTGGCTCGACATTGACGCCGCTGGCGATCAGGTTGGTGATGCGTCCCGCGTCATCGCGCAACGGCGCCAGCTGCAGGTCCACCGTCAGCAATTCGCCGGCAGCGAACCTCGCGTAGGCGTCAAAGCGCACGGTCTCACCTTTCGCGGCCCGCCCGGCTGCCTGGCGCACCTGCTGGGCCACCGCGCTATCGTGGCTCCACCAGTGGCATTCCCAGAACGGCTTGCCGATGACGGCATCCGGGCCGATGCCGGCGTACTGAAGCGGAACGGCATTGCACTCGAGCAGCAGGCCCTCCAGATCGCAGACGCCGACGAACACGTACATCTGGTCAAGCACGCGCTTGAGCCTGGTTTCGCTGTGCTTGACCAGCGCCTCTTGCTGCTGCGCCAGCAGGAGCAGCACATGCTCCTCATTGCGCTGCCGTTCGGCCTCGGCACCGGCACGCAGCGCCTGCGCCAGCGCATCGATTTCGGCGATGCCGCTGGCCGTGCTATTGGGCGGTGGCTCGCCGCTTTGGGTCCTTTGCGCCAGCTCGCGTAATGGCTGGGCCATGCGCCGCCCTAGCAGACTGGCCAGCAGTACGCTGAAAAGGAGCGCGCCAATCAGCAGCGTCACCCAGCCTGCCGTAGCGCCCATGGCGGTCAGGAAAGGCTGCTCCACCGAGGTCCGCACCTCGAAGCCGTTGACGGGAGATATCGCATAGGCGCCCCGCAACGGCACCCCGTCGAACGACATGACTTCGTAGTGCCCCGCCGACGAGCCGGGCACGATCGGGATCCGAAGGGCGCGGTCGCCAACCCGGGAAGCCGCGGCGGCGTTGGTAGCCACCACGATGCCGTGCCGATCCACCACGGCGACCCGCAGTCCCGGCGCATTCACTGCCGAGCGGATCAGCTGCTCCAGCAGCGCGGACGGGAACGCGAACGTCAGCGCGTACCGGACCTGGCCCTGCCGTATGACGGGAACCGAAAGAGCCAGGGTCGGCCGCTGAACGTAAAGGCCGAAGTACAAGTCGCTGTAAACCACCTGGCCTCGCTCGAACACTGCTCTGGTGAGGGTCTGCGAGCTCAACGGCAGAGTCTTGCCTTCCCACAGCACCTCGCGGTGCTCCTCGCCGAGCTTCCAGAGATTTGGCCGCGGCTGCCCCCAGCGCGATGCCGTGTTGAACAGCCCCTGCCCGTCAGGGCCCAGCAGGGCAATCACGGTGCCGGGCCGCCGGCTTGCCACCTCGAAGGCGAACCGGTGCAATTGCTGCCAGTCCTGCGCGTCGATCAGGTGGGACGCGGCTAGCACCTCCAGCTGGGCCCGGTCATAGTCGAGTTCGCGGTCGAGTGCCTGAACCAGGGTCTGGGCCAATGCCGACACCTGCTTCTGCGCCAGCTGCCGCTCCTGGCGCCACTGCACCACCAGCAGGACCGTTGCGCCAAGCAACAAGGGCACCATCACGCAGGCCAGGAGCCAGGCCAGCGCTTGGTTGATGTTGCGCGGTCGAAGCCGCGATGCGTTCAATGCACCTCCGGTGTCTCCACCCCGCTGGTGCGGGGCCAGGATGGGGAAGTTTCTGGCTTCTTGGGCTGAAAACTTTTGACTAGGCTCAAGAGAAGGTGCTTA
>DATMBW010000473.1:0-4277 GCA_035559095.1 Ramlibacter sp. | reverse complement strand
GCCCTGGTTTCACTTTGGTGGTTCATATGAGGCTTTTTGCCGGGCAATCGGCGTGGGTCGTGCAGCGGCTGACCGCGTTGTTACTGCTGCTTCTGCTGGTCCTCGCGCTCCTGGCGATGCTCGTGCGGCCTCCCGGTTTCGAGGCATGGCGCGCTCTTGTGGCCAGCTCCCACGGGGCCGTGCTGATCGCCATCGGCTTCGTCGCACTGGGCGTGCACGGCTGGGTAGGCGCCCGGGACATCGTGCTCGACTACGTCCACCGCCCGTCGCTGCGGCTTGCCTTGCTCCTGCTCGTCGGGACCTTGCTGGTGGGTGTGCAAGTCCGTGTGCTCTTGACCCTGGCCCGTGTCTTCGGTGGCGGCATGTGAGAAGCAAAGGAACCGCATGAAGTTCAGCGTCTACCGATTCGACCCGGATGCCGACGCGCGCCCGCGTATGCAGGACTACGAGTTCACACCGGAGCACGACCAGCACATGCTGCTGGATGCGCTCATGCAACTCAAGCGCATCGATCCGACGCTGTCGTTTCGCCGTTCATGCCGCGAAGGAGTGTGCGGCTCAGATGCAATGAACATCAACGGGCGCAACGGCTTGGCCTGCATTCAGCCGCTGAAGTCGCTGCCCGAGACGGTGGTGCTGCGCCCGCTGCCTGGCTTCCCTGTCATTCGCGACCTGATCGTCGATATGTCGCAGTTCTTTGCGCACTACCATTCGATACGTCCTTTCCTCATCAATGACGAGCCACCACCAGAGCGCGAGCGGCTGCAGTCGCCCGAGCAACGCGATGCGCTCAACGGCCTGTATGAATGCATCCTCTGCGCGTGCTGCAGCGGCTTCTGCCCGTCATACTGGTGGAACCCGGACAAATTCATCGGGCCGGCGGGGCTGCTGCAGGCATACCGCTTTATCGCGGACAGTCGCGACAAGGCGACGTCCGAGCGGCTCGCGTTTCTCGACGATGTCTACCGGCTCTATCGGTGCCGCACGATCATGAACTGTACGGAGGTGTGCCCAAAGGGGCTCAGCCCGTCGCACGCCATCGAGCGAATTCGCATCGCGATGGTGCGCGACTCTTCTTGAACGTGACAATCGGCAATCCACGAGCAATCCCTCGCTCCGGCTCCCACCCAGCGACGACCGCGCCGCCGTCGGTGGCGTCCGTGGGCCGTGCCCGGGGTTTCGGTATGCTCAGGTCCCGCAGAAGGAAAACACCATGTTCAAAGCCCTGGTCCTCGAAAAATCCCCGGAATTCAGCGCCTGCGTGCGCGAAGTGGACGACGCGTTCCTGCCCGAAGGCGACGTCACGATCGACGTGGCCTATTCCACGCTCAACTACAAGGATGGCCTGGCCATCACCAACCGATCGCCTGTCGTGCGCAGCTGGCCGATGGTGGCGGGCATCGACGGCTCGGGCACCGTCGTGTCCAGCACCTCTGCACAGTGGAAGCCGGGCGACGAGGTCATCCTCAACGGGTTCGGCGTCGGCGAAACGCACAAGGGTTGCCTCGCCGGGCGCGCGCGCCTCAAGGGTGAATGGCTGATCAGGCGGCCGGCGCGCTTCAGCGCCCGCGACGCGATGGCCATCGGCACGGCCGGCTACACGGCCATGCTGTGCGTGCTGGCCCTGGAGCGGCACGGAATCGGCCCGGGCGACGGCGATGTGCTGGTCACCGGCGCAACCGGCGGCGTCGGCTCGACGGCCATCGCGTTGCTGTCGGGTTTGGGCCACCGCGTGGTGGCCGCGACAGGCAAGGCCGCGGAAACGGATTACTTGAAGTCGCTAGGTGCCAGCGCGGTCATCGACCGGGCCGAACTCTCGGCGCCGGGCAAGCCCCTGCAAAAAGAGCGCTGGGCCGCCGTCGTCGATGCGGTGGGCAGCCACACCCTGGCCAACGCCTGCGCGCAGACGCGCTACGGCGGCGTGGTGGCGGCCTGCGGCCTGGCCCAGGGAATGGACTTTCCCGCGAGCGTGGCGCCCTTCATCCTGCGCGCGGTCACGCTCGCCGGTGTCGACAGTGTGATGGCTCCGTTGGCGTTGCGCGAGACCGCGTGGACGCGCCTGGCGCGCGACCTGGACGGCCGGCAGCTCGACAGGATCACGACCGAGATCGCGCTGGCCGAGGCCGTTGACGCGGCGGCCCGGCTGATGGCGGGCAAGGTGCGCGGGCGTCTGGTCGTGCGAACGCGCGGTTGAACCAACCCCGTTGTTGACATGGACTCCGGCGGGTGCGCATGATAACCGCCCCAGGGGCTTTCCCCGTGCTTCCAAGGAGAGTTTGCCATGTCACTGCGCATCAACGACACCGCGCCGAACTTCACAGCGCAAACGACGCAAGGCCCGATCGACTTCCACCAGTGGATCGGCGATAGCTGGGCCATCCTGTTCTCCCATCCGAAGGACTTCACACCCGTGTGCACCACGGAGCTGGGGTACATGGCCAAGATCGAGCCGGAATTCGCCCAGAGAAGCGCGAAGCTCATCGGGCTGAGCGTGGACCCGGTCGACAGCCACAGCCGCTGGTTGAACGACATCGAGGAGACACAGGGCGCGAGCGTCAAGTACCCGATCATCGCCGACAGCGAACTCACGGTGTCCAAGCTCTACAACATGCTGCCGGCCGACGAGCCGGGCACGTCCGACGGGCGCACCGCCGCGACGAACCAGACCGTGCGCTCGGTCTTCATCATCGGCCCGGACAAGAAGATCAAGCTGATGCTGACCTATCCGATGACCACCGGCCGCAATTTCGACGAGATCCTGCGCGTCCTGGACTCGATGCAGATGACCGCCAAGTACCGGGTAGCGACCCCGGTGAACTGGAAGAAGGGCGAAGACGTGATCATCGCCGGGTCGGTGTCGGATGATGAGGCCAAGACCTTGTTCCCGGGCGGCTGGAAAACGGTGAAGCCCTACCTTCGCGTCGTCAAGCAGCCGGGCTCCTGAAGCCGGGGTCCGGCGCCATAGCCGCCGGCATCATCCGCCGCCGGCGGCGTGCAGTGCATACAGTTTCTGCATGCCGCCCAGCCAGCGATCGTAGTCCTGGGCCTTGGCCAGGAAGTACTTCGCCACTTCGGGGTGCGGCAGCACGAGGAATTTCTCCTCGTGCATGGTCGCCAGCACGTCGGCGGCCACCTGTTCGGCCGTGAGCACGCCATCCATCCCGGCCGACCCGGCGCCGCCGGCCGTCATGTCCGTGGCCACCGACTGCGGGCACAGGCAGGAGACCCGCAGGCCGCGCCGGCCGTAGGCGATGCGCAGCCACTCCGCGAAAGCCACGGCGGCATGCTTGGTGACGCCATAGGGAGCGCTTTCCACGATGTTGAGCAGCCCGGCGGCCGAGGCCGTCACGACGAAATAGCCTTCCCCGCGCGCCACCATCTCGGGCACCACGGCGCGCGCGGCCCAGACATGGGCCATGCCGTGGACCTGCCACATCTTGTCCCACAGCGCGTCTTCGAGTTCGATCCCCCCGGCGCGCCCGAGGATGCCGGCGTTGGACATGAAGATATCGATCTGGCCGAAGCGCTCGCGCGCGGTCTGCACCAGCGCCTGGATGTCGGCCTCGCGGCTGACGTCGCAGCGCACGGCCACGGCGCCGATGTCGCGCGCCACGCCCTGGGCGCGCTCCAGGTTGATGTCGGCGACAACGACGCCGCGCGCGCCCTGCGCCGCGAGGCGCCTCGCCAGCCCGGCGCCGATGCCGCTTGCGCCACCGGTGACGATGGCTACTTTTCCAGCAATGTCCATGAGTTTTCTCCGAGTTCCGCGCAGTATCCATCCACCGGGGCTGCGCCCGAGCAACGAAGGCGACAGCTGCGGCTGACTGCGTGTGCCCGAGCGCGCCGACAGCCTTGCAGGACCACGCGCTGCGCGAAAGTGCCTGCCGTCCGCAATTGTCGCGGGATGCCGTCCTACACCGATGAGCATGGCCAAGGGCTGAGGATGGGCTGAGCGAATCGAAATTGGGAGATACCGCTATGCAAGCGACAGCCCCCGGCCTCGACGAACTGGATTGCAGCGCAGGGCAAAGCGCGCTCGAGCGCCTCGACGCCGGGCATGAGGACGCCTATTGGCGGCGATGCTTCCGGCATGAGCACTACTGGCGGCGCGGCCTGGACTACGAAGACTATGCGCCGGCCTACTGCGTCGGCTACAGCGGTTATGCGCAGTATGGCGGCGCTTTCGAGGACGCGCAGCCGTGGCTGTGTTCCAACTGGGCACGTATCAAGGGCGACTCGCGGCTGAGCCTGGAGGACGCGCTGCCGGCGATGCGCGC
>DATMBW010000472.1:0-2683 GCA_035559095.1 Ramlibacter sp. | reverse complement strand
GTTCCCCATCCTGCTGACCACCGCGCGAGGCTTGCGTGAGATCGAGCCGGAGCTGCTGGACCTGGTGCGCTCGCTGCGCGGATCGCGCTGGCAGCTGTTCACGAAGGTGCAGCTGCCTGGCGCGCTGCCCTATGTCTTCTCCGGCATGAAGGTGGGCGCCATCCTGGCAGTGGCCGGCGCCATCGTCGGCGAGTTCCTGGGCTCCGACCGCGGCCTGGGCTACTTGATGCTGCAGGTGCAGGTCACGCTCGACACGCCCGCCATGTTCATGGCGGTGATCCTGATCACGCTGCTCGGTGTGCTGCTATACGGGCTGGTCATGTTGCTGGAGCATCTCCTCGTTCCCAAGGACTCCCGCGTCACATGAACGAACCCTTCATCCACCTGGCCGGCGTGACCAAGGTCTATCGCAGCGGGCGCAAGGAACACCTTGCCATCTCCGACGCGAGCTTCGACGTGATGCCGGGGGAACTGGTGTCCTTGGTCGGCCCTTCGGGCTGCGGCAAGTCCACCCTGCTGAAGATCCTGGCCGGCCTGCACGGGCACGACGAGGGCACGGTGCGGATCGGCTCGCCGTCGCACCCGTTCGACCCGGCGCGCGACATCGGCATGGTGTTCCAGGCCCCGCTGCTGCTGAAATGGCGCCGCATCCTCGGGAACGTGCTGCTGCCGGCCGAACTGCTCGGGATCCCCATGGCCGCCGCCAGGGAGCGTGCGCGCGACCTGCTAGCGCTCGTCGGCCTCGCCGGCCAGGAGGACAAGTATCCCTACGAGCTTTCCGGTGGCATGCAGCAGCGCGCGGCGATCGCGCGGTCGCTGATCCACGACCCGAAGCTGGTGCTGATGGACGAACCCTTCGGTGCGCTCGATGCGTTGACGCGCGAGAAGATGAACCTGGAGTTGCTGCGCATCTGGAAGGAGTCGGGCAAGACCATCCTGTTCGTGACCCACGGCATCTCGGAAGCGGTGTTTCTCGGCTCGCGCGTGGTGGTCTTCACCGCGGGACCGGCCCGCATGGCCGACAACTTCGACATCGACCTGCCGCATCCGCGCACGCTCGACATGAAGACGTCAGAGGCCTTCGGTATCTACACGCGCCGCATCTACCGGCTGCTCGGCATGGAATGAGGAGATTTGGAGAAAATTACCACTTAGTTGCATAGGGAAACTCGGGATATGCGCTAGGGCGAAGCAAGGCAATACTGGCCCGTTAACCGGCATCCGGTGAACGGACTCTGGCGGGTTGATCGGGGGTACGCCAACGCGATCGGCCCCTGCGATTTTTTTTGCACGCGTAAACGGGACTCAAAGCATGAACATCAAACAATCACTCGTTCTCGCCGCCGCGGCGGCAGCACTCCTGGCATCTGCTTCGGTGCAGGCGCAGCAGAAGGTCGATTTCATCCTGAACTGGGTGCCGGGCGGCGACCACGCGCCCTACTACTACGCCAAAAAGATGGGGTGGTATGCCAAGGAAGGCATCGACCTGAACCTGGAACCCGGCAAGGGCTCCGCGCTGTCCACCCAGCGCGTGGGCGCCGGCGCCTCGCCCTTCGGTCTGGCCGACATGGGCGGCGTGCTGGTCGCCAAGGGCAAGGGCGCCGACACGGTGGCGGTGTTCAACGTCTATGCCAATTCGCCGCAGGGGATGTACTGGCTCAAGAGCTCGGGCATCAAGGGCGTGAAAGACTTCGCCGGCAAGAAGATCGGCAATCCCGCGGGCGACGGCGCGCGCGTCATGTGGCCCGCCCTGGCCAAGGCCAACAACCTGGATCCGAAATCGGTGACGTGGGTGAACATCGACGCGAACGCAAAGCTCGCGGCGCTAAAGGCCAAGTCGATCGACGTGACAACTTCCTTCTTCAACATCCACCACGTCTTCCAGCGCGAGTTGGGCGACGACATGGGCTTCCTGGCCTGGCGCGACGCCGGCCTGAATCCCTATGGCAACTCGGTGATCGTCAACGCCAAGTTCCTCGAAGCCAACCGGCCGCTGGTCGACAAGTTCGTGAAGGTCACCCAGCGCGCATTTGCCGCCTGCGTGAAGGAGCCGAAACCCTGTGTGCAGGCCCTGGTGGACGCCAACGGCGCGCTCAAGTTCGACAACGAGATGGAGAACTGGGGCCTGGTCGAAAAGCTGATGAGCGACAAGTTCTCGCGCGAGGTCGCGCTGGGCATCCACGAAGACGCGCGCATGGCGTCCGACTACGCGCTGGTCAAGGATTACGTGGGGCTGGACAAGCCGTTCGACGTGAAAACCACGTACACGAACGAATTCCTGGATCGCTCGATCAAGATGCCGAAATAGGCAAGAGCCTGCGCATTGTCATTGCGGGCCTGACCCGCAATCCATGTCTCGAATACCTGGATGCCGGATCGAGTCCGGCATGACAGATTCAAGCTAGCGCGCCGCGATCCCTTCGAAGCGGTCGCGCCCCAGGCCGAGTGCGCGCATCTTCGCGTCGGCGATCGGCCGCTTCAGCATCCAGAAGCCGCAGTCCGGGTGGATGTAGCGCACCCGGCCGGCGCCCAGGATCCTCTCGGCACGCTCGATCGCCCGCGCCACCTGGTCCGCGCTCTCCACTTCGGTGGCCTTGATGTCGACCACGCCCAGGCCGAAGCCGATCTCCGGATTCAGGTCGCGAAAGACCTGCAGCTCCTCCGGTGGCCGGTGCGCGCATTC
>DATMBW010000471.1:0-30632 GCA_035559095.1 Ramlibacter sp. | reverse complement strand
ACCAGATGGCGGCCGAATCGGTCATCTTGTTGCCCACCAGCGGCTCATGCGGCCAGTTGCTGGTGTAGGACAGGTTTTCTTCGCCGGGCCGGTCGGTGGCCGCGGCCCAGGCCGTCCAGAAGAAGAAGGCGGTCAGTGCCTGCCGGTCAGCGCGCTCGGCCACCGTGCCCTCGACCATGGCGTATTGGTCGCGCAATTTGTCCAGGGAGGCGTCGTTGCCGAACAGCCCGTTGTAGTGGTTTGCCACCTCGCGAATTGCCTGGGCACGCTCGCGCGAGACCGTGACCGTCCCGCTGGCCTGGTCATAGGTGTTGCGCCGCATTTCCTCCTTCAGCGCCCCATCGATCGAGCCGCGGTCGGCTGCCGTGAGTGCGGCCGGGTCCTTGCGCAGTTCCTGCGTGCGGATGGCTTGCAGTGCCACCGCTTCGCGATGCAGCCAGTCGGCCGACCAGTCCGGCGCGACATAGGCGCCGTGGCCCCAGACGCTGCCTTGCTGCTGGCCGCCGCTGGCGAGCCAGACCTGCTGGCCCTTCTGGACCTGTTCGCCGGTGAAAAGAACCTCGCCGCTGGTGCTCACGACGGCCTTGGGAATCGGGGGCGCCGTCAGGTAGATCTGCCACCCGATGTAGCCGAGCGCACCAAACGACAGTACGAAGATGAGCCCCAGCCAGCGCCAGAGCCCGTGATTGCTTTTCATCGACTTCTTTCCAGAAAAACGTTAACTTAAAATGGAGATCACTGGCCGCCGCACGAACCGCAGCACTGGCCGCCGCTCTTGGCGTCGGCCAGCTTGGTAATGGCTACGCGCCAGGTCATGGGACCCTGCTCGAGGTATTCCCAGCCAAACTTGTCGGGGTGCCGTGCCTGGAAAACGTTGCGCAGCGGCTTGGGATCGTGGTCGTTGATCAGCTCCAGGGCCGTGCCGGCTGCCAGGTTGGCAAACGTGGTGAAGATCAGGGCATGGCGATCCTCGCAGGCAAGCTGGCGCACGTCGATCTTGGTGGCGGATGCAGTGGTCATGAGTTACTCCGTGTGTGTGAGGCAGGTGGGTTTAAAGGTGTATTTCAGATGCATCTATGCTATCCATAGGGTTCCGGCAGGAGCTTGATCTGGATCAACTGCACGGCGTGACCCGCGCGCCGGCGAGGAGAAATTTCGGCGACGCTTGCGGGCCATGACCATGACCAGCCCATCCCACTTCGACCTCCTGCTGCGGGCCGCGGCGTCGCAGCCCGAGCCGCAACGGCTGCTGTTCGTGTTCGCGCAAGCCGAATTGCCGGCCGACGCCAGCGCGGCGCAACGCGAGCGTTTCGAGGCGGGCCAGGGCGGCACGCTCACCCCTTTGGCGTGCGTGGACAAGGCGCCGGCCGAGCTCACCGGCTTCGACGCGCTGGTGGCCGAATCGCATCACGTCAGTGGGGCCTGGCATGTCGTTTTCATCGCGGGGCTGTCCGGCCAGGGCGGACGGCCACCCTCCTCCGCGCTGGTGGACAGCATGTTGCAGGCGATGGTCGAAAACGTGCGTTCCGGCCGCTTTGGCGGCTACCTCACGCTGGACCCGAAGGGCGATCCGCTTTCGTTTTCCTGATCGGGCCGGCGCCCGGCCACGGCAACTCGATCGTCGTCGATGCCCGTGGCGGGCGCGCGTGCCGCTTGTCAAGGGATGGCGACGCGGGCCGCTTCTTTGGCTGCCGCCGGCTGGCCCGCGTTGCAATAGTGAAGCAGCAGGCCCGTCAACAGAGCGCCACCGACGATGTTGCCCAGCGTGACCGGCAGCTGATTCCAGAACAGCCATTGCGTCGCGCCGATGTCGGCTCCGAGCATGATGGCAGTGGGGATGACGAACATGTTGACCACCGAGTGTTCGAGCGCCAGGGCGAAAAACGTCGCCACCGGCAGCCAGATGGCGGCGATCTTGCCCGTGGTCGACGTGGAGCTCATCCCCAGCACCGTACCGAGCGCAACCATCCAGTTGCACAGTATTCCTTTGACGAATGCGGTCCACCAGCCGGCGGCACCGGCATGTTCGTAGACCAGGGTCTTCGACTGGGCCACGGCAACGATCTTCGCGCCGAGCGGTCCGGCACCCTGGATAAAACCTTCGGTCAGCATCACGGTGAGCAGGAAGCCGACAAAGACGCATCCGAGGAAATTTCCCAGGTACACCCAGCCCCAGTTGCGCAACATCGCGGCATGGGTGGTCTTGCCGCGCACGATGCCCACCGGCAGGACGGCGAAATTACCGGTGGCCAGTTCCAGGCCGAGCAGCACGATCATCGCAAAGCCCACGGGAAATACCGCCCCTGAAATCAGTGCGGCAGCACCAGTGGCGAAACCATCCGATGCCTTGAAAGCCAGGCACGTGGCATAGGCAAGCAAGGCGCCGGAGAGAAAGCCCTTGAGCAGCATGGCGCGCGTACTCAGGGCGGCCTTCTTGATGCTGGCGGCTTCGACCTCTTCCATCAGTCTTTGCGGTGCGACGTAGTCCATGGTCTCCCCCCTAGGTTGGATTTGATTGAGATCGATTGCCGCCGTACGGCTGCGGCCCGCCGGATTCGGCCGGCACCGGGTCGCCACCCACAAAGAAGCTGCCAAGCCAGCAGGCAAACAGCAGCAAAGCGAGCTTCACCATCCACCATCCGGCTATTTCCTGTTGATCCACCAGATAGTTGTTGCATACCCGCACAGGTGCAATGATGTAGAGCCAGCCGAGCACCGCGAGCATGCTGATGGCGTTGGTCCACACAAAGCTGCGGCCGATGATCCTGAGCCGTTTCCAGGCAAGACCCAGGGGAAGCCCGACCAGCAAGGGAAGGCTGAGGAACTTCGCCATCTCGTTCAAGGGATTCGTCAACGCGCCGTCCAGCGCCCGCGGCAGCATCCAATAGCTCGAGGCGAAAGTTGCCAGCAATACGCAGGGTATCGCGCCACCGGCAGCGGCGAGCAGCGAGTTCTGCAGACGTTCCGGCAGCAGATGGCATGACATGACGCCGATCGCTGCGAGCAGCGGAATCTGCAGCAGCATGTGGCCGGTCATGGTCGCCTCCATCCACGCTCGCACCGCGGGAGTCGCCAGCAGCAGGTACAGCATGGCGGTCCCGATGCGGCCATGACGCGATAGCGAGGCGCTCATGGCCATTTCGCGATCCTTTCGGCAAACAGGACGGGTTCATCGATATCGCTGATCAACGCCAGCTTGCCGTCGCGGTCGAGCAGATGGATGGCCGCGTTGTGCTCGAAGCCGCCCAGGCCGTCGGGGATCACGACAATGCCGAAGGCATCCAGCAGCTGCTGGAGGTCCGCGGCGTTGCGTACCCTCGCGATGCGCCAGTGCCTGCTGTCTGCACCGTGAGCGTCGCCATAGGCCTTGAGGCTGGGCGTGTCGTCCCGCGCGGTATCGAAACTGATGCTCAGCAAGGCGAAGTCGGACCCCAGCATCGGCTGCGGGACATGATCGCGAATCTGCCGGAAAGCGATGCCGAGGGTGCGGCAGATCGTCATGCAGCGCGTGTAGATGAATTCGACCGCCAACAGCTTGCCCCGGTAATCCTGCAAACTGAACGTGCGCCCATCCTGGTCTTCGAGCACTGCTGCGGGCAGCGGCCGCGGGGCCCGGAGAATTTCCGCGCGGCGCGCCGCTTCGGCGGTAAAAGCGGCAAGGCCGTCAGTGCTATGCCAGAGAGCGCCGATGCCCAGAATGGTCATCAGCACCGTCGCCACGACGCTGCGCCCTGCGTTTTTCACAGCGCTGTTCCGTGCACCAGCGAGGCGCGTGGGAAATCCCGCCCGGCCCGGCCCAGACGGGAAAGGAAGCGGATGATGAACAGCAGGGACGAAGTCACCACCAGCGCCGCGAACAGCGACCCGATGCGATCGTAGGGAACCCACTCCGGCAGATGCGCCGCATAGCGGCGTGCGACGCTTTCCTTGCCCGAATAGAGGAAGGACAGCGTAAAACCGAGCGTGCCGGCCGTGAATCCCCAGAACGCGGCGCGGCCGAGGAAGCTGTCGTCGGTGTGCTGCCCCGGTTTGCCCAGGTAATACATGAAACCGAAGACCATCGCGATCATGCCGAGCAACAGGTAGGTATGGAAGTGGCCCGGCACCCACAGCGTGTTGTGCATGACGTAGTTGACCGTGATGGTGCCGTCGATGAAGGCCGGCATGGCGCCTGCCGCCCAACCGAACAGCGAGACAAACAGCAGCCTGGATGCCATGTCCCAGCGGATGCCGGAGCGGTACACGATCATCAGGGCGCCGTAGCCGGTCACCACCAGGATCGGGAAGGTATTCAGGTATCCGATAACGTGGCCCATGATCAGCATCCACTTCGGAAAGGCGAAGTCCATCAGCAGGTGGTGCGGGAAAATGAACATCACCATCAAGGTGGATGCGTTCCAGGAGGCGAGGAATGCCTTGTTGGCCTTCCAGGGGCGCTGCGTGTACCGCGGCAGGATTTCGTAGACCGCGATCACCGCCATGTAGATCGTGGCATTGATGAAGACGTGGCCGAAGAAGTAGATCATGCCCTTGGCCAGCAATGCGTCGATGGCGAAGCCCGGGACATACAGATTGACCAGCATCATGGTCAGGATGCTGGCGCCGACCACCAGGCCGGTGAGATTCACGATCGCCACCATCGTGCTGGCGACCACCGTCGGCGGCGGTGCCTTGCCGTCGTCCGTCCCGAACAGCTGCGGCCAGCCGAGCGCACGGGCAAAATTGCCGTAGCGGGCGATGATG
This sequence comes from Ramlibacter sp., assembly GCA_035559095.1. GTDB lineage: Bacteria > Pseudomonadota > Gammaproteobacteria > Burkholderiales > Burkholderiaceae_C > Ramlibacter. Next base: position 25,889 of record DATMBW010000471.1, on the reverse strand, counting down.
GCACGGGCGACATCGAGGTGCAGCAACACGAAACCGACGCCGATCACCAGCAGCCCGCCCATGAACAGGGCCGCCGCCCACTGGCTCCACATGCCCATCGATTTCGACGGCATCGGATAGAGGAAGGTCCAGGCGCCGTGAAAGTTACCAAGCAGGACGCTGGCCAGAATCATCACGACGCCGATCAGAAACAGGGCCAGATTGGCGACGAATATGCCTTTGGAGAGGTCGACGTATTGCCGCAGGAAGTGCCACATGATGGCGGCCCCGGAAATTCCGGCGATACCGACCATGCCGGCGCCATGCAACGTCATGAGCTGGTAGAACCACATGGGACCCATTTCGATGAGTTGGGCCTGTTCCATTCGCATCAGCAGGCCAAAGCCCATCATCAGCAGCAGTACGGCGGCAGCAGTGACCAGATAAGCCAATACGCCGAAGTCTGCGCCCTGCTCGGGTTTGGGGATATAGCTGTGGTTCGTCATGTTTGTCTCCTTCTCTACAGGTTCTCGCCGACCTTGATTTCGGTGATCATGTTGTGGTGCGCGATGCCGCAGTACTCCAGGCACAAGACCTTGTAGGTACCTGCCTTGCCGAAGGTGTAGTTGAGCTTGTTGGTGTAGCCGGGCATCGCCTGGGTCTGGGCCACCAGGCGCATTTCAGGGTCGTAAATTGCGAAGCCATGGTTGATGTCCGCGCTGGTGACACGGAACTCCACAGCCTGGCCAACGGGGACGTGGTTGCGGCTCAATTCCCAGCGCCACTGAAAACCCTTGGCGTCGATGCCGATGGCCGGCACGCCGGAAGCATTGGCATGCGCATGACTGGCGCCGTAGGGCAGATCCAACAGGCTGTAGATCATCGCGGGCCCCAACACCAGCACAAGCGCCCAAAACAGCTTGGTGCGGATCCGATAGGCGCGCAGCTGTAGCGGCGTGTAATCGTCAGCGCGCCTGCCGGATTTAAGCGCAACGAAGGTGAATCCGAAGGCCACCAGGAGCATCAGCGCGAGTGAAAGTAGCCAGGCGATTTGTTGCATAGGTCGTCCTTTTGTCTCTGTTGTCTCTGTTGTATTTGCCGCTCGCGGCGCTCGAAGGCGGCGTATGGGCGGACTGGCTCGCTGCGGGCTTGCACGCCCCCGGGTGGGCAAGGCACCCTCGGGGCGTTCGCAGGGGCCGCCGTGCTCAGAACTGGCCGGCTTCGCCGCGGGAAATCTGCCCCAGGCGCACGGCTTGCGCGGCCTGGGCGCGCAGCGCCTGGGCGTCGACCGTGGACCTCACGGGTGCCGCGACGCGCGAGCCGGCCGGTTCCGTGCTGCGGGTGGACGCGACCTTGAGCGCTTCGGCCATCACTTCGGCACGCGTGCGGCTGCCTTCGAACTGGATGACGTATTGCGAGGCGTCGGCTTCGTCCGCGCGGGCGCCGGCGGATGCGATAGCGGCGAAAGCGGCGATGGCGAGGATGGCTTTGGTGTTCATGCTGGACCTTTCAGTAAGTTGCGATAAAGTGCATCGAGACAAAATGGACTGTCTCGGCACTCTCTCAGCAACAACCGGGCCATGTTCCGTAGGCCTTTGATATATAAGGCTATTTGTAAAAAACGTGCAGCCTGCAATAAACTGCGCCCTGATCAGTGAACGTCACCTTGAACGTTCAGATTGAACGGAGGTCGGATTGAACGGCGAACGGATGCAAAGCCTGGTGGCACTGCGGGTCTTCCTCGACAGCCTGGAGGAAGGGGTCCTGTTTCTGGACGCGGGACGCAAAGTGCTGGAAATGAACCTGGCGGCCAAGCGCATGCTGGGCCAGGTCGACGATTCGTTCGTCGGCCAACTGTGTCCGTCGCTCTTCGTGGGGACCGAATGTGCCCGCGAATGCGAGATCAGGGGACACTGTTCGCTGATGCGCGCGCAGGACCAGAGCCGCAAGATCCAGGATGTGGTGCTGAAAGGACCGGATGGCGCGGACATCTCGCTGCGCATGTGGGCCATGCTGCTGCCGCCCGACGATTCCGGGCCGACTTGCGCGATCATCCTGCGCGACTGCTCGCGCGAAATAGCGCTGGAGTCGGAAGTCCGCGAGCGCTGGCAACTTGGCGGACTGATCGGGCGCGGGCGGACCATGCAGCATCTCTACCAGAAGGTGCTGCGCGCCGCGGCGAGCGAGGCCAACGTACTGGTCACCGGCGAGAGCGGCGTCGGCAAGGAGCTGGTGGCGCGCGCGCTGCACGACAATTCACCACGGTCGACGGGGCCCTATATCGCGGTCCATTGCGCATCGCTGTCGGAAAACCTTCTGGAGTCGGAACTGTTCGGCCATGCCAAGGGGGCGTTTTCCGGCGCCACCGCGGTACGCCTGGGACGCTTCGAAGCCGCCAACGGCGGCACGCTGCTGCTGGACGAGATCGGCGAAATATCGCTTGCCATCCAGACCAAGTTGTTGAGAGTGCTGCAGGAGCGCGAGATCGTCCGCGTCGGTGAGAACCACCCGCGCAAGGTCGATGTGCGGGTGATCGCCGCCACGCATCGCGATCTTGCCGCCATGGTCAAGCGTGGCGAGTTCCGCGAGGACCTCTTCTACCGCCTGCGCGTGCTTCCATTGGAGGTGCCGGCGCTGCGCGAACACCGCGAAGACATACCGCTGCTCGCCAGCAAGCTGCTGGGCGGCTTGACGGAGCGCTATCGGCGACCGGACCTGACACTGTCGGCGGAGGCAATGACCGCGCTCGAGGCGTACGACTGGCCGGGAAACGTCAGGCACCTCTTCAATGCGCTGGAGTACGCCGTGGTTCAGGCTGAAGGAACGACGATCTGGCCGAAGGACCTGCTGCGCGAAGTGGTTGCGGGAGCGCCAATGCAAGCGGCGCCGGATGCGACGGGGCCTCAACTGACGCATTATTACCACGCCAAGGGTGACGATTCGGCGGAGCGGGCGCTGATCCTGAAGGTGCTGGAGGAGTCGGGTGGCAACAAGGCCAAGGCCGCACGGCGACTGGGCATGTCGCGCACGACGTTGTGGAAGCGCCTGAGCCAGGCCGGTTGATCAGCGGCCCGACCCGCCGCTGGGAGCCTGCAAGCGTCTGCCATTGCCGGCCAGCCCGTACACAGCGGCGAGCAGCAATGCCGCAACCACGTTGTGCGCGAGGGCGAGGGACAAAGGCAAGCCTCCCACGATCAGCAGCGCGCCGAGCACGACCTGGACCACCAGCAGCAGGATCACCGCGCCACCGGCACGCCGGCGTCCGCGGCGCCATGCCGCCACGCCCAGGGGCAACAGCACGGCCGCTGCCACCACGGCGCCCGCGCGATGCAACCCATGCACCAGGGCACCAGCCGGATTGGCCGGGTCGGCGAGATCGGCCGGCGTCTCCTGCCACGGGTTCAGAAGTCGCCAGGAACCGCCGCCCACGTCGCACGTCAGGAGTTGCGGGCAGCTCAGGCCTGCATGGCCCGCGCTGACCAGCCCGCCCAGGATGATTTGTGCCACGAGCAGCGCCACGCCAAGACGCGCCCAGCGGGCCGGGCCATCCCGGGGCGCGGTCGCGACCGGCGCTTGGCTGGTCGATTGGATCAGCCTGCAGCACAAGGCGAACATGGCAAAGCCCGCGATCAGATTCCCCAGCATGACCGCCGGCACCCGCGCATCGCTGCTCCAGCGGCCCAGGATCGCAAGAAACAGGGCCAGGGCCAGCAGCCCCAGGGCCATCCGCCCCTGACGCCACAAGATCGGCGCTTTGGACAATGTCGTCATCACCATCGAAATCACGACCAGAAGCGCCGCCACGGCAACCACGCGGTGCGTGACGCGCGCAGCGGCCACAGCGCCTTCGGCAGGTGGCGCCATTTCCTGCCCGGTCTTTTGCAGGCTGGCCGCGTAGCACTGCGGCCAGGGCTCGCAGCCGAGGCCGGCGCGCGACAAGCGGATGAACGCACTCAATGTCGTGATGGCAAGCACCAGCGCCGCGCAAACTAATGCCACTCTTCGCAGTGTGGTTATCCGGGATATTCCGGATATTCGAAATTCGGCTCCAACCATGTTTCGCATGTTAGTCTGCGCCGCGTCGGGAATTTCCATCAGAAGAGGCATTTGAAATGCATCTTCTTGAGCCAGATCAAAACCACTTTGCATGGGTCCCGACGACACTGCATTCTTAGCCCCATCTATACGGAGACAACATGAGCGATCACGAGACGGAAACTGGCAAAGTGCCTTTGATGCAGCAACTGCTGGACAACCCCTTCCTGCTGCTGTTCCTTGGTGTACTGATTCCCATGGTGGTTTACACCCTGTGGGGTGTCATCGACATCCTCACCATTCCCCTGGCCAAGTAAGGAGAGCCCTACATGAGCGCAATTCTCCCGCCGGCGGAACGGCTGTGGTGGAAACACCCCCTCGATCGCGTCGAAGGCACCTGGATCGCCATCGCCTTCGCCTGGTGCATGGTGATGTTCTTCATGATGATCTACTGGCACGCCTACGGCAAACAGAACCTGTCGACCGAAACCTACAAGACCACGCCCGACAAGTTCTCCGCCAAGGCACAGGCCATGGTGGACAAGTACACGGTGCGCACCGAAACCGACCAGAAGATCCCGGTGGTCGCGCCGCCCGCGGGCGGCGACGTCTACCTGACCGCGCGCCTCTGGTCCTGGTGGCCGATCCTCGAGCTCGAAAAGAACAAGACCTACAAACTGCACCTCACGGCAATGGACTACAACCACGGCTTCTCGCTCCAGCCGGCCAACATCAACATCCAGGTGGTGCCCGGCTATGAACACGTGATCAAGGTGACCCCGACCGAGTCGGGCACCTTCTCGATCGTCTGCAACGAATATTGCGGCATCAATCATCACTCGATGATTGGCCGTATCTACGTGAAGTAAGGAGCGCCACATGTCTGCGACACTCCCGATCCCAACGACCCCCACTCGCGCCACTTCCTACCGCACCTGCCCGAGATCCGGGCTGCAGTTCGAGCTGCAAGCCGAACGGCTGATGATCGCCAATGCCGTCATTGCGGTGGTCGCCCTCCTCGTGGGCGGCCTTCTGGCCATCGGCGTGGTGCTCACGCGCTGGCCCGCCGTCCATTGGCTGGCCGCCGACACCTTCTACATGGTGCTGACGGCGCACGGCATCGACATGCTGATCTTCTGGATCATCTTCTTCGAGATGGCGGTGCTGTACTTCTGTTCGTCCACGCTATTGCGATGCCGGATCGCCACGCCCAACCTTGCCTGGCTCGCCCTCGCCCTGATGCTGATCGGCGCCGTGACCAATAACGTCGCGGTGTTCCAGGGTGGCTCCAGCGTGATGATGACGTCCTATGTGCCGATGATGGCCGCGCCCTCGTTCTACCTGGGCCTGATCCTGTTCGCCGTCGGTGCGCTGATCGGCTGCTTCGTGTTCTTCGGCACGCTCGTGATCGCCAAGCGCGAGAAGACCTACCAGGGCTCGGTGCCGCTGGTCACCTTCGGCGCCATCACAGCCGCGATCATCGCGGTGTTCACCATCGCCTCGGGCGCCATCATCCTGATCCCGACGTTCCTGATGTCGGTCGGCCTGATCCAGTCGGTGGACCCGCTGATGTACCGCACGATCTGGTGGGCTTTCGGCCACTCGTCGCAGCAGATCAACGTCTCGGCCCACATCTCCATCTGGTATGCCGTGGCGGCCATCGCCTTCGGCGCCAAGCCGATGTCCGAGCGCGTCAGCCGCGGCGCCTTCCTGCTGTACATCCTGTTCCTGCAGCTTGCGAGCGCGCACCACCTGCTCGCCGACCCCGGCATGTCGACCGGCTGGAAGATCGTCAATACCAGCTACTTCATGTATTTCGCGGTGCTCGCTTCGATGATCCACGGGCTGACCATTCCCGGCGCGATCGAGGTGGCGCAGCGTGCCAAGGGCTACAACAAGGGCCTGTTCGAGTGGCTGCGCAAGGCCCCCTGGGGCAACCCGGTGTTCTCGGGCGTGTTCATTTCGATCATCGGCTTCGGCTTCCTGGGCGGCATCTCGGGCGTGATGATGGGCACGGAACAGCTCAACATGCTGATCCACAACACCATCTACGTGCCGGGCCACTTCCACGCCACCGTCGTGGTGGGCACGACGCTGTCGTTCATGGCCCTGACCTACTTCCTGATCCCGGTGCTGTTCCGCCGCGAGATGATCAACCCCACGCTGGCCAAGTGGCAACCGTACCTGTTCGGGCTGTCGATGTACTTCTTCTGCCTGGTGATGATGGGCGCGGGTACGCTGGGCGTGTCGCGGCGGCACTGGGACATGGCGCTCTCCGGCGCGGCCCTGGGCTACGAGTGGCCGGGCGCGGCGTACCTGATGATGGGCCTGGTCGGCATTGCCGGCGTGGCGGCGATCGTCGGTGGCGGCATCTACATCTACGTCACGGTGGGTTCGCTGCTGTGGGGCAAGAAGCTCGACTCCGGCGCCGTCAGCCCGAGGTTCACGCCGATCCCGCCCACCGCACCGACCGCCGTTGCGCAGTCGTACGGTTCCGCCGGTTTCGCGGCGCCCGGCACCTTCATGCTGGCGATGCTGTTCCTGGTGTCCTTCGTCCTGTACTACTTCATCAACTGGAAGTACCTCGGGCAGCTGTGGGGCCTGAGCTGATCCAGGGACCGGCATGAACACGACCACTATGGAGGGCACCGGTCGCCGCACCGCGCGCGTCGCGCGCGACGTGCTCTCCCTGTTCAAGCTGCGCATCGGCGTGCTCATCATGGTCACTGCACTGGTGGGCCTGGCGGTGACGCCGGGTGCATCGCTGCAGCTCGGTCAGGTGCTCGTGCTGGCGCTGTCGGTGCTGGTCGCCTCGGCCAGCGCCGGCGCCTTCAACCAGTACGTGGAACACGACAGCGACCGCCTGATGGCGCGCACACGGGGCCGCGCCTTCGTGACCGGCGCGCTCACACACCGCCCGGCCTGGCTGCTTCTGATCGGCGTGCTGCTTGCCGTTTCAGTAGCGGCCGCCTGGTTCACGCTGAACGCCATGGCGGCGATGTACGTCTTCCTCGGCGCGTTCTTCTACGCCGTGGTGTACACGGTCTGGCTCAAGCGCCGCAGCGCATGGAACATCGTGATCGGCGGCCTGGCCGGCAGCTTCGCTGTGCTGGCCGGCGCCGCCGCGGTGGATCCCACGCCCGGTCCCCTGCCGTTGCTGCTGGCGCTGGTGCTGTTCCTCTGGACACCACCGCATTTCTGGAGCCTGGCCATCGCCAACAAGGCCGATTACGAGGCTGCGGGCGTGCCGATGCTGCCGGTGGTCGTGGGAACCGAGCGAGCGGCGTGGATTGTCTTCGCCAGCACCGTGGCGCTGGTGGCGGCATCGCTGTTGCCGCTGGCGTTCGGCGCCGGCCCGATCTATGCAGTGGGCGCCATCGGCGGCGGCCTGCACTTCCTGCGCAAGTCCTGGATACTTGCGAGGCAGCCGTCGCGCGCCAGCGCGATGGGTTCGTTCTTCGCTTCCCTGGTCCAGCTGAGCGCGCTGCTGGTCGCCGCAACCATCGACGGCCTCGCGCGCTGACGGCGCCTCGGCAGTACGCGATGCGCCTTCCCAAGCCCGCCGTGACCGCCAAGCTTGCGGCGACGCTGGGGCTGGTTGGCGCATTGCTGCAACCGCTGCACGCGCCGGCGCAAGACGCGGCGCCTGCGCCAGCGCTGGACCAGAAGGCCGCCATCCAGGCCAGCCAGGCGGCGCTGGGCCAGACCGTCGGCGACTTCACCTTGCTGGACCGCGAGGGGCGGCCGGTGCGGCTGGCCTCCTACCGCGGCAAGCCGCTGCTCGTGAGCTTCATCTACACCGGCTGCTTCGAGGTGTGCCCGACCACCACGCGCTCTCTCGAAGAGGCGGTGCGGGCCTTGCAGGGGCGCTTCGGCACCAACCAGTTCAATGTGGTCAGCATCGGCTTCAACCAGCCCGCCGACTCGCCCCAGTCCCTCAAAGCTTTCGCGGCGCAGCACCGCATTTCGCAACCGAACTGGGATTTCCTGAGTCCTCCGGCGCCCATCGTGGGGCCGCTCACCCGCAACTTCGGCTTCGTTTACGAGGCTACGCCGGCGGGTTTCGACCATGTGCTGCAGGTCTCGCTGGTGGACGCCAAGGGCGTCATCGTGCGGCAGGTATACGGCGACCGCCTGGCCGTCGATGCGCTGGGCGAGCCGATGAAGCAGATGCTGATAGGCGCGCCGCTGCAGCAGGGCATGCGGCTGGATGACATCATCGACCAGGTCCGGCTGCTGTGCACGGTCTACGACCCGAAGACGGGCACCTACCGGGTGGACTACAGCCTGGCCATCGAATTCGCCGGCGGACTGACCTTCATCATCGCGATGGCCCTTTACATGTTCAACGAATGGCGCTCGCGGCGCAAGGCGCGCCGCGAGCGGCCGCAGCACGCCTGAGCGATCGCGGCGCAGTACCAGACCCCGTACAGATCGAAATGGCAACACTCGCATCCGCCGGCCCTTTTGGCCCAGGCATCGCGCAGTTCGCGCCACGTCGTCGAACCGGCGCGGCCGCGGCCTATCGCGCTGTGGAACACGCTTTCGACCGGGCATTCGGCGGCGCGTTGAATCCGCTGAAGCACCTGGGCGCGCTGGCGTTCCTGCTGTTCTGGCTGCTCGCCGTCACCGGTGTCGTCCTTTACGTGGTGCTGGACACCTCGGCGCAAGGCGCTTACCGTTCCATCGACGAACTGTCGCGCGAGCCCTGGAGCTTCGGCAGCGCGCTGCGCGGGCTGCATCGCTATGGCGCCGACGCTTTCGTCTTCGTCTCGCTGGCCCATCTCGCGCGCGAATGGTTGCTGGGACGCTACAGCAACTTTCGCCGCTTCTCCTGGCTCACGGGCGTGCCGCTGCTGCCCCTTGCATTTGTGTGCGGCATCGGCGGCTTCTGGCTGAACTGGGACCGGCTGGGCCAGTTCTCCGCCATCGCCACGGCCGAATGGCTGGACGCGCTGCCCTTTCTGGCATCGCCGCTGGCGCGCAATTTCCTCAGCGGAGCCGTGAACGACCGGCTGTTTTCGCTGTTCGTGTTCGTGCACCTGGGCGTGCCCTTGTTGCTCGTGTTCGGGTTGTGGTTTCATATCCAGCGCATCAGCCGGGCCGAAGTGTTTCCGCCGCGCGCTCTGGCGCTGGGCACCGCCGCCGCTTTGCTGGCGCTCGCGCTCGCGCTGCCGATCCGCAGCCAGGGGCCAGCCGACCTCGCGGCCGTGCCGGGCACGCTGGCCATCGACTGGTTCCTGCTCTTCATCCACCCGCTGACCGGCGCCACCTCGGCTGGTTTCGTCTGGGCGCTGCTTGCCGCCACGATCATCGGGCTGTTCGCGCTTCCGTTCCTGCGCCCCCGCGCGGTGCAGCCGGTGGCCCAGGTTGATCCCGGGAACTGCAGCGGCTGCGGGCGCTGCGCCGACGATTGCCCCTATGGCGCGGTGACGATGGTCCCGCATCCGAATGGGCGGCCCGGCGCGCTACTGGCGAGCGTGCGCGCCGACCTGTGCGCAAGCTGCGCAATCTGCGTCGGCGCCTGCCCGTCCTCCACGCCATTTCGCAAGGCCGAGCCGCTGGTGACCGGCATCGACATGCCGCAATGGCCCATCGACGATTTGCGACGGCGCCTGCTCGATGGCCTCGCGGCCATGAACACGGAGCAGCGCCTGGTCGTCTTCGGTTGCGACCATGGCGCCCGGGTCCGGGCGGCAGCCGGGCCCGACGTGCTGCCGTTCAGCCTGGTTTGCGCCGGCATGCTCCCGCCCTCGTTCGTCGAGTACGCATTGCGCGCCGGCGCCGACGGCGTGCTGATCACGGGCTGCCGCGACGGGGGATGCGAATTTCGCCTGGGCCAGCGCTGGACGGCGCAGCGCCTGCTCGGCCAACGCGAGCCGCACCTGCGCAGCACGGTCTCGGCCGAGCGGTGGAACACCGTATGGGCCGACGGAGGTGATGAGGCCGCCGTGCGAACAGCGCTCGACAGCCTGCGCCGCCGGGCCGGCCCGGCTTTACCGTCCGCCACATTGGAGGCCAGAGCATGAAGCGCGTATTTCCTTGGGTCGGACAGGTTGTGCTCTATGGCCTGTTCGCCCTCTTTATCGGCATCTTCTCGAGTTGGCCCGGCTACCAGGCGCTGCCGCCGGATCAGGCCCTGGTCAAGGTGAGCTTCATCCACCACGGCCAGCGGGTGGCCGAATGCCGGCCATTCACGGCCGAGGAACTGGCCAAACTGGCGCCCAACATGCGTACCCCCATGAAGTGCCAACGAGAACGCTCCCCGGTCACGATCGAAGTCGACCTGGACGGCGCAACCGTGTACCGGCACGTCGCCGCACCTTCCGGACTCTCGCGCGACGGCGCTTCATCGGTCTATCACCGCGTCGCCGTACCCGCCGGCGAGCACCGCATTGCCGTGCGGATGAAGGACAGTGCATCGGCACCCACCTTCACGCATACCCGCGACGCGACGTTGACGCTCAAGCCGGCCCAGGTGCTGGTGATCGACTTCGACGCGGAAAAAGGAGGAATCACCCTGTCATGACCGCATTGCCCACTTCCCTTGCCGGATCGCTTGCCCGGCGTCCCTTGCCCGCGGTGCAATCGGCCGCCGACTACAGCTTCCCCGTGCCGGCCGACGCTCGGATGACACTGGCACGTGGCTGGCTGTGGCTGGGCATGGCCGCGCTCATCGGCTCCGGCCTCTTCTCGATCCTGCTGGTGCTCTCGCGCACGCCCGGTATCAACCAGCTGCTGCCGGTCGCCGACTTCTTCCGGGTCGCGCTCGTGGTGCACGTGGACCTTTCGGTGCTGGTCTGGTTCATGGCCCTGGCGGGCATGCTGTGGACCCTCAATGGTTCGACGCGGCGCATGGGCTGGGGCTGGTTCGGCCTGGGCCTGTCGGCGGCCGGTGCCACCGCCATGTCGCTTGCTCCTTTCACCGGTCCCGGCGAAGCGATCATGGCCAACTACATCCCGGTGCTCACGGCGCCGCTGTTCATCGGCGGATTGCTGGCATTCGCCTTGGGGGTGGGCTTGCTCGTGCTGCGCAGCCTCGCCAACGCGCCCAGGCTGGGACTTCAATTCGACGGCCGTGGCGCCCTGCGCTTCGGCCTTAATGCCGCCGCCGTGGCCACCGCGGTCGCCCTGCTCTCCTTCGGCTGGTCCTATGCGGTGCTGCCTGGGGACCTCAGCGGCAAGGCGTACTACGAGATCCTGTTCTGGGGCGGCGGCCACGCGCTGCAATTCACCTGGACGCTGTTGATGCTGGTCGCCTGGCTGTGGCTGGCCGGCGCCTGCGGCGCGCGCGTGCCGCTCAGCCCGCGCGTGGCGCTATTGATGTTCGCCCTCGCGCTGGTAAGCGTCTTCGTGACGCCGGTTGCCTACCTCGCGTACGACATTGCTTCGGTGGAACACCGCGCGCTCCTCACCTGGGCCATGCGCCTGGGCGGCGGCGTCGCCATCCTGCCCGTCGCGCTGGCGGCGGTGTTCGGGCTTTGCACCGCGCCGCCACTCGCGGCCGCGGCCCGGCCGCTGCGTGCCGCACTGCTGTCATCCGTCCTGCTGTTCGCCGCGGGCGGCGTGATCGGTATCTTCATCAGCGGCAGCAACGTGCGCATCCCCGCGCACTATCACGGCTGCATCGTCGGCGTGACGCTGGCGCTGATGGGGCTGGTGTACAAGTTGCTGCCGTCACTTGGCTACAGCGCGCCGCATGGGCGGCTCGCCACCGGCCAGCCCTGGCTGTACGCGGGCGGCCAGTTGATGCACATCGTCGGCCTGGTCTGGTCGGGCGGTTATGGCGTGCAGCGCAAGGTGGCCGGCGCCGAGCAGGTGCTGCGCAGCCCGGCCGAGATTGCCGGCATGGGCCTGATGGGCCTGGGCGGCGCCATCGCCATTGTGGGCGGGCTGCTGTTCATCGTGGTGGTGCTGCGCGCCATGCGGCGTCCCGTACTGCCGGCCGGCACAATGCAGGCGGTGCGCTGATGAAGCGATTGCAGGCACTTTTGCAGTGGCTCTTCATGCGCGCGGAGGGGCTGTTCAATGCCGCCTTCGGCGACCGGCTCAATCCGTTGTATCACCTGGGCGCGATCACCTTCTTCCTGTTCTGGGTGGTCGGCGCGAGCGGGCTGTACCTGTACGCGTTTTTCGAAACCGGCGTTGCCGAGGCCTATTCCTCCGTAGAGGCGCTGACGCACGGCCAATGGTTCGCCGGCGGCATCCTGCGCAGCGTGCACCGCTACGCCTCGGACGCGATGGTCGTCACCATGGGCATTCACCTGCTGAGGCATTTCGCCTTCGACCGGTTTCACGGCTTTCGCTGGTTCTCGTGGATCACCGGGGTGGCACTGATCTGGCTGGTCTACATCTCCGGCATCAACGGCTACATGCTGCCCTGGGACCGGCTGGCGCAGTTCGTCATCGTCACCAGCTTCGAGTGGCTCGACTGGCTGCCCAGCTTCGGCGGCACGCTGATGCGCAATTTCGTTCATGCCAACAGCGTGGGCGACCGCTTCTTTTCGCTGCTGTCGTTCATGCATATCGGACTGCCGCTGATCGTGTTGCTGCTGATGTGGGTGCACGTGCAGCGCGTGCCGAAGGCGCGCACGACGCCGCCAAGGCCGATCGTGGTCAGCCTGCTGGCGACGCTGCTGGTGCTGTCGCTGGTGCGGCCGGCGCTCAGCCAGGGCGGCGCGGCGAACCTGGGCACGGCCGTATCCAGCCTCCAGCTCGACTGGTTCTACCTCCCGCTATTTCCGCTGCTGGTGTCCTGGCCGCTGGGCCAGGTCTGGGCGTTGATGGCGGCCGGCACGGCGCTGCTCGTCGCCATGCCTTTGTGGCCGCTGAAATTCCGGCGCACCGGCCAGCGCGAACACCAGCTCGTGGTGCACAGCGCCGACGGCGGCGAGACCCACGTGCGGCTGCGCGAGGGCGAAACACTGCTGGAGGCCGGCTTGCGCGAGGGCCTCGCCCTGCCCTTCGAATGCCGCAACGGCGCCTGCGGGGTGTGCCTTTGCAGCGTCGAGCACGGCGCCGTCACGCATCGGCCCTATCAGCGCAGCGCACTGCCCGATGCCTTGAAAGCGCAGGGCAAGGCGCTGATGTGCTGCGCGATGCCGCTGGGCGACGCGGTGATCGAGGTCGAGGGCCTGGCGCACGGCCCCGCGAGCAAGGCCAAGCTGTATACCGGCCGCGTGGTCGGATTGGAACGGCTGGCGCAGGACGTGATGCGCGTGCGGATCGCGCTGCCGGAAGGCCAAGCCATCGCATTCACCGCCGGCCAGTACGTCAACATCGTGCTGGAAGACGGCGAGCGGCGAGCCTTCTCGTTCGCCAACCCTCCGCACGAGAACGGCCTGGTCGAGTTGCATATACGGCGCGTTCCCGACGGCCGCTTCACCGGCCATGTGTTCGAGGGCATGCGGCTGGGCGACGAGGTGCGCTTCGAGGGGCCCCTGGGCAGCTTCACGCTGAACGAAAGCGCGCGCCCGATCCTGTTCGTGGCCGGCGCGACCGGCTTCGCACCGGTCAAGAGCATCATCGAGGACGCGTTCCACCGCGGCCTGCACCGTCCCATGCGCCTGTACTGGGGCGTGCGGCGGCGCCAGGACCTCTACATGCTCGATCTCGCGGAGCGCTGGCAGCACGAACACGAGAATTTCTTCGTCGTGCCGGTGCTCTCGCACGCCGAGCCCGAAGACCAGTGGCACGGCCGCACGGGCCCCGTGCATGAAGCGATGCTCGCCGATTTCGGCGACCTCGTCGGCTACGAGGTCTACATCTGCGGGTCGCTGCGCATGGTGGAGGTAGCGGTGCCGGCGTTCATCGCCCAGGGCCTGAGTGAGGGCGCCTGCTATTCGGATGCCTTCCTGCCGTCAGGCGGTGCGGCGGCGCCGAAGCCTCTCGCGGCTTAGTGAAAACCGGACATCCGGGTGTCCGCTTTCACAGACCGAGTTCCTTCAGCAGCGCGTCCATGCGCGCCTGCACGTCCGCGTCCATCGTGATCGGGCGGCCCCACTCGCGCTGGGTTTCGCCCGGCCACTTGTTGGTGGCATCCATGCCCATCTTGCTGCCCAGGCCGCTGACCGGCGACGCGAAATCCAGGTAGTCGATCGGCGTGCCTTCCACCATCATGGTGTCGCGCGCCGGGTCCATGCGGGTGGTCATCGCCCAGATCACCTCGCGCCAATCGCGCACGTCGACGTCCTCGTCGACCACCACGATGAACTTGGTGTACATGAACTGCCGCAGGTGGCTCCACACGCCCATCATGATGCGCCGCGCATGGCCGGGATAGGCCTTGCGGATCTGCACCACCGCCATGCGGTAACTGCAGCCCTCGCTCGGCAGATGGAAGTCGGTGATCTCGGGAAACTGCCGCTGCAGCAGCGGTATGAACAGCTCGTTCAGCGCCATCCCCAGCACGGCGGGCTCGTCCGGCGGCTTGCCGGTGTAAGTGGAGTGGTAAATGGGCTCGCGCCGCATCGTGATGCGGTCCACAGTGAACACGGGAAACCAGGCCTGTTCGTTGTAGTAGCCGGTGTGGTCTCCGTACGGGCCTTCCAGCGCATGCTCGTAGCCGCTGGCGTGGCTGGCGTCGGGCTGGATGTGGCCCTCGAGCACGATCTCGGCCGTGGCCGGCACGCGCAGCTCGCTGCCCACGGCGCACACGATCTCCGAGCGGCCGCCGCGCAGCAGCCCGGCGAACTGGTATTCCGACAGGCTGTCGGGCACGGGGGTGACGGCGCCAAGCAAGGTGGCGGGGTCGGCGCCCAGCGCCACCGCGACCGGATACGGCTGGCCGGGATGGGCAATGCCGTGCTCGCGAAAATCCTGCGCGCCGCCGCGGTGCGCGAGCCAGCGCATGATGAGCCGGTTGCGCGAGATCACCTGCTGGCGGTAGATGCCCAAATTCTGGCGTGACTTGTTGGGACCCTTGGTGACGACCAGGCCCCAGGTAACGAGCGGCGCGACGTCGCCCGGCCAGCAGTGCTGCACCGGCAGGCGCGCGAGGTCCACGTCGGCGCCTTCCCAGACCACTTCCTGGCAGGGCGCGTTGCGCACTTCGCGCGGCGCCATGTGCCACAGGGTCTTGAGCAGGCCGCCCATGCCCACCATGTCCTTGAATCCCTTGGGCGCTTCAGGCTCCTTGAGAGCGGCCAGCGCCTCCCCGAACGGGCGCAGCTCGCGCAGGTCGTTCACGCCCATGGCGCGCGCCACGCGCGCAGTCGTTCCGAACAGGTTGCCCAGCACCGGCATCGTATGGCCCGTGGGCCGCTCGAACAGCAGGGCCGGGCCGCCGGCACGCAGCACGCGATCGCACAGGGCCGTCATTTCCAGGTGCGGCGATACCGGCTGCGGCACCCGCCGCAGCTCGCCCGCCGCCTCCAGCTGGGCCACGAAATCGCGCAGGTCGCGGTACGCCACGCCTACTTGCCCGCTCCGTGATGGCGCGGCCCGATGCCGCTGCGGGATTGCGCGCGCGGCACCAGGCGCTCCAGCACGCGGCGCGGCGACCAGCGCTGGAGCTCGAACACCGGCAGTTCCAGCGCGTCGAGCGTGTTCTTGACGACCAGGCCGAGTTCGGTGTCGCCCTCCATGGAAAGGCGGCGGCTGAAAAAGAGCGTGTCCGGATCCTCGCGGCGCTGCGCGAGCTGCAGGAAATCGTGCGCGCCGGCACTGATGGTCAGGTCGGCCGGCAGCCCGCCGGCGCAGGCGGCAAACCCGTCGCCGGTCCAGCTGAAATCGAAGGTCAGGCGCGCGTCGCGCACATGGATGCGCAGCTTCTTGCCCGCGAGGAGCTGGCGCACGTCGTCCTGCAACTGGTCCGCCAGGCCCACGTTGAGCGCGCTTGCGAGCAGCACCGAGCCGGGATAGGCCGGCAGGCGCCCCAGCAACATGCCCACGGGCCGCGGTACTGCATACGAGGTAGGAGGGTTCATGGTTGAAAGGCTTTCAGGCCACGTGGAGCAGAACGGTGAAGAAGTGACAGGCGCTGCCGCCCAGCACGAACAGGTGCCAGACCCCATGGCCGTGGCGCAGCTTGTGGTCGGTGGCGTAGAACACGATTCCGGCCGTGTACAAGGCGCCGCCGGCGACGAGCCACGCGAAGCCGGCCGGCTCCAGCGCCGACCAAAGCGGCGACACCGCCACCAGCGCCAGCCAGCCCATGATGCAGTAGATCACGAGCGAGAGAACGCGAGCGCCCTTGGCCAGCCAGATCTCCTGCACGATGCCCAGCAGGGCCAGCGTCCAGACCGCCCCCAGCAGCGACCAGCCCCAGGCGCCGCGCAGGGACACGAGCGCGAACGGCGTGTAGCTGCCGGCGATCAGCAGGTAGATGGCGCAGTGGTCGAACTTTCGCAGCACGTCCTTGGCCCGCCCGCGCAGGCTGTGGTACAGCGTGGAGAAAACGTACAGCGCCACCAGCATCGCGCCATAGACGCTGAAGCTCACGATTTTCCAGGGGTCGCCCAGGCGGGCCGCCAGGACCACCAGCACCGCTGTGCCGGCGACGGCTAACGCGGCCCCGACGAGGTGGCTGATGCTGTTGAACCGTTCACCATAGTGCATGCTGCTTCAGGCGGCGTCGCGCTGCCTGACCACCCGGCCCTGCTCCAGCCCGGGCCGGCCATGCCAGTAGCCGTCGCAGCCTTGCGCGGGCATCAGGGTGGCGAAGCGGTTCAGCGCATCCTCGGGCGCCAGCGCGCCGCGACGGGCCTGGTCGAACAGCGCAATGACCTCCTGGGTGTCATTCGCTTGCGGGCTGATCCGCACGACATCCACGCCCAGCGCGCGCATGTCGCCGAGCTGGTCCACCAGGTTATACACCCGCGCCGACTGGGTCTGGATGCCGTTGAGCACGAGGAACTCCTCGCTCTCGCGCGTCTTGAGCACCAGGCCGTCGGGATGGTCGATGCAACTGAAGCGGCAGTCGTCCTTGGGCAGGTTGCGGTGGCGGGCGGTGAAGCATCGCGCCGAGAACGCCAGCGGCATGCGTCCATAGGCGAACACCTCGGTCTGCAGACCGGCCGGCCGGCCCTGCTGCAACAACGCCACGTCGTCGCGCTTCATTTCCAGGGGGATCACCCAGCGGCTGGCGCCCAGCCCGGCCATCCACTCCAGCGTCGGCAGGTTGTACAGGTTCAGGTGCGGCCCGGCCACGAAGGCCGCCTTGCCCGCCAGGCAACGCACGGCGCCCATATCGTTGGCTTCGACCATGTATTCGCCGTTGCCCGCGATCTTTTGCATGCTGGCGACGTCGCTGCCGGACTCCAGCAGCACCTGGGTCGACAGTACGACCTCCTTGCCGGCCTGGCGCAGGCGGCCTGCTATTTCCAGCCAGTCGGCCAGGCGCAGTTCGTGGCGGCGCGAGCAAACGGCCTCGCCGAGGTACACCACATCGACCGGTGTGGCGGCAATACCGTCGTAGAAACGGAAGACCGTGTTGCGCGGCCAGTAGTACAGCAGCGGGCCAAGTGCGAGTTTCATGCGGGCATCTTGCAAAACGTTGCGGGGGCCTTGCGCCCTACTTCCAGGGCCGGTGGTACGCGCCCAGGGTGTGCTGCTGTCCCTCGGCGACCTGGTCCAGGCTGGCCATCCAGGCGCGCTTGGGCGAGTAGCGATGCGAGTTGGCAAAGCATTGATCGATGGCCTCGCGCCAGACACGGGTCACCTGGGCCACGTAGGCGGGGCTGCGCTGGCGGCCTTCGATCTTGATGGCGCGCACGCCCATCTTGAACAACTGGGGCAGCAATTCGAGCGTGTTCAGGCTGGTGGGCTCTTCCACCGCGTAATAGCTCTCTTCCTTGCCCACGTTGAACCGGCCCTTGCACAGGGTGGGGTAACCGGCGTTCTCGCCGGGGGCGTAGCGGTCGATCAACACGCCATTCAGGCGCGATTCCAGCCCCTGGGGCGTTTCCTGCCAGCGGACGGCCTTGGCCGGCGAACACACGCCGAAGGTGTTGGGCGACTCGCCGGTGACGTAGGAAGACAGCGAGCAGCGGCCCTCGACCATGACGCACAGGCTGCCGAAGCCGAACACCTCGATCTCCACGGACGTTTTTTCAATCACCTGCTGCACCTGGGCCAGCGACAGCACGCGCGGCAGCACCGCCCGCTGGATCCCGAACTGCTCCTGGTAGAAATTGATGGCCTCGTAGTTGGTGGCCGAGCCCTGCACCGACAGGTGCAGCCGCAATTGCGGGTGTTTGGCGGCCGCGTACTGCATGAGGCCGGGGTCGGCCAGGATCACCGCGTCCACGCCGAGTTGCGCCGCCTTGTCCATCGCCTCGCGCCAGAGCCCCGGATTGGCGGCTTGCGGGTAGGTGTTGAGCGCGATGAAGACCTTGGCGCCGCGCTGGTGGGCGTACTTGACGCCGTTGGCGATGGCGGCTTCGTCGAAATTCAGGCCGGCGAAATTGCGCGCATTGGTCGCGTCGCGCAGGCCCAGGTAGACGCAGCTGGCGCCGTTGTCGACGGCGGCCTTGAGCGCCGGCAGGCTGCCCGCGGGACAGACCAGGTCCGGGATTCCGGGAGGAGCGGAGGTAGTAGTCAAGCTGGCGACGATACGCCGGAAGCCGCAGGCATCTCCTGATCCTGGTCAAGACTTGGGCAAGCGCCATTTCGCCAGCCGCAATGCCCCTGTCGCGAGTACGGCTGAGTTGAAGTTCCGCCCGGCCGCGTACCGGCCGGTCGGGGGGAACCGGCACCGCGTGGCCGCCGCTGATCTTGGTCAAGCCCCTGCCCTCTTCGCGCCCTTATGGTCCAGCGATGAATCTGACCCAACGACTCCTCCAAGCCCTGGCGCGACGCGGCGCGACCGAAGTATTCGGGATCCCGGGCGACTTCGCCATTCCCCTGTTTCGCGAGATCGAGCGCAGCCGCACGCTGCCCCTGTACACGTTCTCGCACGAACCTGCGGTCGGCTTCGCGGCCGACGCGGCCACCCGCATGCGCGGCGGTCTCGGCGTTGCGGCAGTGACCTACGGGGCCGGCGCCTTCAACCTCGTGAACGCCGTTGCCGGCGCCTACGCCGAGCGCGTTCCGTTGGTGGTGCTTTCGGGCGCCCCGGCGGCGCACGAGGCGGCCAGCGGCTACCAGTTGCACCACCAGGTCAAGACGCTGGATTCGCAATGGCGCGTGTTCGAGGAACTCACCGTGGACCGCGCCCGGCTGGACGACGCGCGCCAGGCGCCCGCGCAGATCGGGCGCGTGCTCGACGCGGCGCTGCGCGAATCGCGGCCGGTCTACCTCGAGATCCCAAGGGACATGCCGCAACGGCCCTGCGACGAAGTGCCCATGACGCCCGAGGCCCCGCCCGACGCGCAGGCGCTCGCCGCCTGCGCCGATGAGCTGTTGCAGCGCCTGCGCGGCGCGAAGCGGCCGCTGCTGATGGTGGGCGTCGAGGTACGGCGTTATGGACTCGAAGAGCGTGTGGCCGAGCTCGCGCGGCGGCTCGGGATTCCGGTGGTTACCAGCTTCATGGGCCTGGGACTGCTGACCGGGCACGATGTCCCGCTGCTGGGCACCTACCTGGGCCTGGCCGGCAGCCCCGAGGTCAGCCGGCAGGTCGAAGACTCCGATGGGCTGCTGCTGCTGGGCGTGATCGTGTCCGATACCAACTTCGCGGTATCGGCCCGGCGCATCGATCTACGCTTCGCGATCCAGGCGCTCGGCGGGCGGGTCGTGATGGGCCATCACGTCTATCCGGACGTGGCGCTGGGGCAGCTGGTCGACGCCTTGCTCGAACGCATCCCGCCGCGCCGCGCGGCCGCGGCGCGGCCGCGGCCTCAACCGCCGGCGTTGGCCGCGCGCGCGGGCGATACGCCGTTCGACGAAAACGCCCCGGTGGTTCCGGCCAACATCGCCCGCGCCGTCAACCGGCTGATGCAACGCCATGGCCCCATACCCCTGGCCTGCGACGTCGGCGATTGCCTGTTCACGGCTTTGGACATCGATCCCACCGCGCTGATCGCGCCGGGGTACTACGCCAGCATGGGCTATGGAGTGCCCGCGGGCCTCGGCCTGCAGGCGGCCACCGGCCGCCGGCCGATCGTGCTGGTGGGTGACGGCGCTTTCCAGATGACCGGCTGGGAACTGGGCAACGCGCAACGCTACGGCTGGGACCCGGTGGTGCTCGTCTTCAACAACGCGAGCTGGGAGATGCTGCGGGCATTCGAGCCCGATGCCGGATTCAACGCGCTGGGCACGTGGGATTTCGCCTCGATGGCCGCCGGCATGGGCGGCGACGGCCACCTCGTGCGCACTTGCGGCGAACTCGAACGCGCCCTGGACCGGGCCTGGGCCAGCCGGGGCCGCTTCCAGCTGATCGACATCCGCATCGCGCCGGGCGAGCGCTCGCCCACCCTCAGCCGTTTCGTCCAGGCCGTGAAGCGCTTGTCCAGCGGCGCTTGACGTCCTGCGTCAGGACAAGCAGTGTCATTGCGGACCTGATCGGACCTGATCGGCAATCCGCTTTGCAGGCAGGAAGCAGCACATCAGTTTTTCTTGAGCGCGATCGTCAGCAGCAGCGACGCGTCCTGCATGCCGCGCAGACCGTGCATGTCGCCGCCGGACAGGTGGATCAGCTGGCCGGCCTCGAGCCGGCGCAGGCCGGCGTCGCACGAGACCTCGGCGCTGCCTTCGATGCACTGCAAGGTGATGTCGCCCGCCACGGCGTGCGCCGGCAACTCCTGCCCGGCGGCCAGGACGATGCGGATCACCTCGAGGTCGTCCGTTTGAACAGCGCATGCGTGCGCGTCGCCGCAATTGCCGGGCCCAGGGGCCGCACGTCGGCCACGTCGCCTGGCGCTGAATGGGGAATAGCCATGCTGTTTTCCTTTGGTTTCGCTCGCGTCCGGGACTCGGCCGCAAGCATAGAGTGTTTCAAGCGCGGCGTGGGCAACACGCGCACGGTGCGCAGCCACACACCGTAACCCGGCCCCACAAGCCCGCCGAGCCTGCCGAACGCGCGTCCGCATAGCCGATCGCGCCACCGGCGCCTACCCGATCCGTTGCGGCGGATAAAGCGTTTCCAATACCTTGCGCGCGATGGTTTCCAGCTCACGGCCCAGGTCGGCGATCTGACCGTCATCCGGCTGCGTCCGCGCCACATCCCAGAACGGCGCCAGCCAGGCCTTGTGGGCTTCCACGGCGGCGACCACTTCGCCTTTCCAGAACGGCTGCAACTCGGCACCGGCGCCGGCCGGCCCGCGGCCGTAGTGCACGATGGCCAGGTAGCGCAGCAGCGCCGCCTCCACCATCGCCTGCATCATCTCGTCGCTGAGCTGCACCACCGTCGATCCGCTGGCCGTGGACCGGTTTTTCCAGGCCGCGGCGATGAACGCCGCACTGCCGCCCACCAGCGCCCCGAGCGCCGTGGCGGCGCCAAGCGTCAGGCCGCCCACCAGCAGGTCCACCGAGGCGCCCATTGCCGCTCCGGTCGCCGCGCCCGCGATCCCGGCCTGCGGCGTATCGATGGCCTGCTGCACGACGAATTTCTCTTCCAGGCGATGTTGCAGCGCCCCGCCCGCCGCGTCGTCGATGCCGTGCAAGGTCCGCAGCCGCGCGAACATTTCCGCCGCCGAGGCCTCCAGCCGCCCCACCACCGCGTCCATCGCCTCCTGTCTCGCCTGCGCCTGGGCTTGCCGCTCGGCCGGGCTCAACAGGCTCTTCACCGACAAGGCGGCGCTGGGCACTTCCTGGACCTGCCGCGCGGCGTACAGCAGATGCTCCGCAACGGCTGCCATGGAGCGGCCGAAGCGAGCGCGGTTACGCTCGTCCCAGGCCGCGGCGATGCGGGTGAATCCCGCCAGTTTGGGCGCCGGCAGGCAGCGCCCGACCGCATCGAGCAGGGCGCGTTCCTGCACCCAGCACCGGGCAAAAACGTCGAACGACAGCACCTGCGCGGCTAGCGGGTCCTCGCGCGCCGCCGCCTCGCAACGCGCCACCAGCCCCGGTTGGTCAGCCTGCATGCCGTCCGTGCGATTGGCCAGGACCAGCACCGGCTTGCCCAGCCATTGCAGCAGCCGCGCGGCGGTGTCGAGGTCGCCGCTCTGCCCGGCCACATGCAGCACGACGTCGCCCTCGTCACGGGCCTCGACGAGGCTGGAGTCCACCGGCCCATTGCCCTGGCCGTCGCCGCGCCGGAACACCACGGCCAGGAGCCGATCGAGCCATGCGGGCCTGGCCTGTCCCGTTACGGCCGTGACTGCGGGCGCCTGGCGGCCCGACAGATCGAGCAGGCGAAGCACGTCGCCATGGGCCGAGCTGATCAACGTGCGGACGCCTTCGGCGTCCTGCGCCAGGACCCGCAACAAGCTCTTGCGGTCTTCGGCGCGATGCGTCAGCAGGCACAACTGGACCCGCGCCGGGGTCAACAGCGACACCAGCCGCTGGAAATAGGGTTCGCCAAGATCGAGCGGAACGCGGCGGGCCAGGAACGCCGCGCGCCAGAACGCGAAGCCGGCCAGCAGCGCACGCGGCACGATCACGACCACCAGCAGCAAGGCCGCGTACATCCACACCCACCGGCGATCCGCGCGGGCGATGTCGCCCGGGCCGAGTTGCAGTGCGGCCACTTCCGGCACCGAAAAAGGCTCGAACGGAAACAAGGCCACGACCGGCATCAGCAGGAAGCTGAGGATGCCGTGCACCTGCCGGGCCTCCAGGAAAGTACTTTCCCAGCCGACGCGGTACTGCACCACCAGGCCGTGGACCAGCAGCGAGGCGGCCACGCCCGCGCCCCAGCCCAGCGCCGCCAGGTGCAGCGCCGCCGTCGCGCGCTGCATCTGCAAGGCGCAGGCCGCCTGCTGCCAGCGCAGGTGGAACAGCGCCGCCACATCGGCTTGAAGATGGCCCGAGCGGCGGCGCAGTGCCTCGGCCCAGCGGCTCGCCGCTTCGAGCAGGGGATGCCCGCGTTTGCGGCGCGGCAGGAACCAGCCGGCGGCCAGCACCACGTAAACCAGCAGATTCCACAGGACGATCGCCAGCAGCGGCAGGGACAGCAAGTCCACGCGATGCGGGTCGGCGATGCGCTCGGTGAGCGCGCCCAGGACCAGGGTGGCCAATGGCACGCCCAGCGCCAGCCAATAGCGCGCCGCGGGACGGCCCTGCCACGCGGCGATCGCCGGGTTGCGGGCCGCGACGGTCTGCAGGACCCGCTGCGCGCGCGAGTCCAGGAAACGCTCGGCCGCATGCGGACCGCGGCTGCCGCCGGCCGCCAGCGCGGCTTGCCGGGCCTCGCGGTCGATCTGGGCGCGTTCGACCTCGCTCACAAGCTTGCCTTCGGGATCCGCCGTCTCGATGGCCTGCGCCAGGATCACCCGCCGGGCGGAGGACTCGTCCATGCTCATGCGGGCCGTGGCAACTTGTGCATTCCACCATTATGTTGCGTGCCTTGCGCCGCGCGGGCAGGCCTGCGTCCGCACCCTTTTGTCTTGCCCCATCAACGAACCGGCTATTTTTGTAGTAGCGTTCGTGGGGTGAGCGCCCGACCCCCCTGCCCCATTCTTCTGGTCGATGACAAGCCGGCCAACCTGCTCGCGCTCGAAGCCGTGCTGCAGGCGCTGGGCGAACCCCTCGTGCGCGCCGCGTCCGGCGACGAGGCGCTCAGACGCCTGCGCGACGGGGATTTCGCCGTCGTCCTGCTGGACGTGCACATGCCGGGCATGGATGGCTTCGAAACGGCCCGCCTGATCCGGATGCAGCGCCGGTCGCGCGCCACGCCGATCATCTTCATCACCGCCGACACGACCGACCTGTCGGTGGAGGAGGCCTACGCGATCGGCGCGGTCGACCTGTTGGCCAAGCCGCTGGTGCCCGCGGTGCTCCAGGCCAAGGTCGCCTTCTTCGTCGAGCTGCACCGCAGCCGGCAGGAACTGCAGGCCGCCGAGCGGCGGGCCGTGCAGGACGGCGACTTCCTGGCGGCCGTGCTGGAAGCGATCGAGGACGGCGTCGTCGCCTGCGGAGCGGACGGCACGCTGACGCTGTTCAACCGCGCCACGCGCGAGTTCCACGGCATCGTGGCGCACCCGTTGAGCCCGGACGAATGGGCGAAGCGGTATGACCTCTATCGCATCGACGGCAAGACGCGGATGCCCAAGGAGGAGATCCCGCTGTTTCGCGCCTTCTCGGGCGAGGCGGTGCGCAACGCCGAGTTCGTGATCGCACCCAAGGGCGGCAAGGCGCGCGTGGTGCGGGCCAGCGGCCAGCCGCTGTACGACCAGGCGGGCCGCAAGCTCGGCGCCGTGGTGTCGATGCACGACGTGACGGCCCAGCGGGAGGCGCAGGCCGCCGCCGAGGCGGCCCAGCGCGAACAGGGCCGCCGCCGCGAAGCCGAAGCGGCCGCGGACCTGATCCGCGAGAGCCGCGAGCGGCTGCGCGCCAGCGAAGAGCGGGTTCGCCTCGCGACCGACGCTGCCGGCCTGGGCGTGTGGGTGCTGGACGTCGGCACCGACACGGTCACGTGGGAAAACGAGCGCATGTATGAGCTGCTCGGGCTGTCGGCGCAGGACGAGCCGGTGAGCGCGAGCCGCTTTGCCGACGAGTTCCTGCATCGCGATGACGCCGAGGCTTTCACGCGCGCCATTGCCC
Organism: Ramlibacter sp.; assembly: GCA_035559095.1. Taxonomy (GTDB): domain Bacteria; phylum Pseudomonadota; class Gammaproteobacteria; order Burkholderiales; family Burkholderiaceae_C; genus Ramlibacter. Next base: position 1,295 of record DATMBW010000471.1, on the reverse strand, counting down.
GCACCGTCAAGACCGCACGGCGATTGCATTTCGAGGGGCGCTTCCTGCGCCACCATGACCGCGCGTTGCGCTGGGTCGAACTCACCGGGATTCTGCAGCCGGAGTCGGAGCACTCGCCCTTGCGCGTGCTGGGCACGGCCGCGGATATCACGGATCGCAAGCAGGCGGAGGACGAACTGCGAAAAAGCGAGGAGCGCTACCGCACGCTGTTCGAATCCATGGACGAGGGCTTTTGCGTCATCGAGATGCTGTTCGACCAGGGCCGCAGGCCGGTCGATTACCGCTTTCTGGAAATCAACCCGGCTTTTGAAAAGCACACCGGGCTGGTGGGCGCGAACGGCAAGCGTGTGCGCGAGCTGGTGCCCGACCAGGACGACCATTGGTTCGAAACCTATGGCCGCGTCGCCACGACGGGCGAGCCGGTACGCTTCGAAGCCGAGGGCAAGGCTCTGGGCCGCTGGTTCGACGTGTATGCCACCCGCCTGGGTGGGCCGGGCAGCGCCAAGGTTGCAGCCCTGTTCAACGACATCACCGAGCGCAAGCGAACACAGGAAAACCTGGAGCGGCTGGCGGCGGAACTCGCCGAAACCGACCGGCGCAAGACCGAGTTCCTGGCCACGCTGGCGCACGAGCTGCGCAACCCGCTGGCGCCCCTGAGCAATGGGCTGCAGCTGATGCGGATGGCGTCGGGCAATCCGCAATCGCAGGACAAAGCCCGCGAGATGATGGAACGCCAGCTCAGGCACCTGGTCCACCTGGTGGACGACCTGCTCGACATGGCACGCATCTCCAGCGGCAAGGTGGACCTGAAGAAAGAGCGCGTGGCGTTGAAGTGCGTGCTCGACAGCGCGGTGGAATCCAGCATGACAGCGGTCAACGGCGCGGGGCACACGCTGGCGCTGGACTTCCGCGACGAGCACCTCGAGCTTGTCGCCGACCCGATCCGGCTGGGCCAGGTAGTGAGCAACCTCCTGAACAACGCGGCCAAGTACACGCCCAACGGCGGGCGGATCGAGATTTCCGTGCGGCAAGAGGCGGAGCATGCCGTCATTTCCGTGGCGGACAGCGGCGTCGGCATTGCGCCCGAAGCCCTGCCGCAGGTGTTCGAGATGTTCACGCAGGTGGGGCGCGACCGGGACCGCTCGCAGGGCGGCCTGGGCATCGGGCTCGCCCTGGTGCGCCGGCTCGTGGAACTGCACGGCGGCAGCGTCACGGCGCACAGCGCAGGCATCGGCCGTGGCAGCCGGTTCGAGGTGCGGCTGCCGCTGGCAAGCCAGGCCGCGCCCGCCCATCCT
>DATMBW010000470.1:0-8636 GCA_035559095.1 Ramlibacter sp. | reverse complement strand
GTAGTCGAGCTGGCGCGCGCCGAGCAGGCGCAGGCCCCGCACCGCTACCGCGCAGGCTGTCGCGCCGTCGCAGTCGTAGTCGGCAACGATGCACAACTTGCGGTCCGCGGCGATGCTGTCGGCCAGCAGCACGGCCGCTTCGGGCAGGCCCTTCATGCCGGCCGGCGGCAACAGCCGCGCCAGGGCGTCGTCCAGCTCGTCCTTGCCCAGCACGCCGCGGGCCGCGAAAAGGCGCGCCAGCAGCGGGTGGATGCCGGCCTGCTCCAGCGCCCAGGCGGCGCGCGGCGGAATCTCGCGGGTGATGATTTTCATAGCGACTCGAGCACGGATGCCGCCTGCTTGCCGCCAAACAGGCCGCCGAGCCGCCGCCGCAGCGCACCGGCCGGCTGGCTCGACCAGGTCCGGGCATTGCGCTCTCCGCACAGCGTCAGCGTCACGGGCTGGCCGGCGTCCGCCGCCTTGATCAGGCCGGCGCACTCCTTGGCATCGAGCTGCTGCCACGCTGCCGCCCAGCCGCGCCAGTCTCCCAGCAACGCCGCATCGCGCAGGTGCGGCGTCACCTCCAGCCCCCACGGCACCTCGGCCGCGTGCTCCGCGGCCAGCGCGCCGGTGCCGCTCGTCCAGAACGAATTGACCGGCAGCGCGCCGCCGCGTACGCGCTCGTCGTTGACCTCGTTCGTGTACAGCAGCATCTGCATTTCCTGCTGCAGGCGCCTCAGCGCCCTGGCTTCCGGCGCCCGCGGCATCCAGTCGTCCACGGCGCGGCCGATCACGCGGTCCAGCGACGCCGTGGCGAGGCCTCGAAACAGCTCGCCTTGCGCCAGCCAGAGCGTGGGCGATTCGTATTCCAGGGCAATGCCGTCCTGCTCGAAGAACGGCCGCATCGCCGCCAGCAGCGAGCGCGATTGGCCGGCGTCCAGATGCAGGTCCTGCGGATGGTTCATGTCGATGTGGTTCGTGGCCACCGTCCAATGGCAAGGCGTGATGCGCGCCCAGGCGTGTCCGCCCGCTTCGCGGCCGGCCTGCACCACCTGCCAGGCGGCCCAGGGGATGCGGCCGTCCTCGCACGGCAAGCCGCACTCCCGCGCCAGAACGCGTTCGTGCGGCATCGAGAGACCGAACTCGTCCCCCGCGTCGGTGTGCAGCGGCGCCAGCCGCGCCAGCAACTTTTCCAGCTGAGGCAGCGCCAGCGTGCGCAACGCCTGCGTACAGCCTTCGGCGGTGGCGAAGGCGAAAGGAATCAACAAGTGGGCACCGTCTGACATGCCGCTATTCTCAGTGATGCCACAATCGGCGCGGAACAACAAATTCCGCTTTGATGCGAATTCCCTACGAACTGGTCCTGGGCTGGCGCTACACCCGCGCCGGCCGCGCCACCCGTCGCAACGGCTTCATCTCGTTCATTTCCGGGGTGTCCATGCTGGGCATCGCGCTGGGCGTGGCGGCGCTGATCATCGTGCTGTCGGTGATGAACGGCTTCCAGAAGGAGGTGCGCGACCGCATGCTGGGCGTGGTGTCGCACATCGAAATCTTCGGGTCGGGCGGCGGCATGCTGCCCGACGCGAACCGGACGCTGGAAGAAGCACGGCGTCATCCGCAGGTGGTCGGCGCGGCGCCGTTCATCGCCGCGCAGGTGCTGGTGGCGCGCGGCGAGGACATGCGCGGCGCCATCGTGCGCGGCATCGACCCGGCGCGCGAGGCGCAGGTGACGGATCTGGCGGTCAACCTGCGGCCCGTGCTGGCGCGGCTGGTGCCCGGCCGGTTCGGGATCGTGCTGGGGGCCGAGCTGGCGCGCCAGCTCGGCGTGCGCGAGGGCGATCCGCTGACCCTGATCGCGCCCAGCGGCCAGGTGACGCCCGCCGGTGTGGTGCCGCGGCTCAAGCAGATGACCGTGGTCGGCACCTTCGACTCGGGGCATTTCGAATACGACAACACGCTGGCGCTATTGCACCAGGACGACGCGGCGCGGATCTTCCGGCTGGAGGGGCCGACCGGCATCCGCCTCAAGCTCAAGGACCTGAACCTGGCGCGCGAGGTGGCAGCCGAACTGCGCACGACGCTCAGCGGCGAACTCCTCATCCGCGACTGGACACGGCAGAACCGCACCTGGTTCGCCGCGGTGCAGGTGGAAAAACGCATGATGTTCATCATCCTGACGCTGATTGTCGCGGTGGCCGCGTTCAACCTGGTGAGCACTCTGGTGATGACAGTGACGGACAAGCGCGCCGACATCGCCATCCTGCGCACGCTGGGCGCGAGCCCCGGCAGCATCATGGGCATCTTCGTGGTGCAGGGCGCGGCGGTGGGCGTGATCGGCACGATCGCGGGCCTGTTGCTGGGGCTGGGCGTGGCGCTGAACATCGACGTGATCGTGCCGGCGCTGGAGCGCGCCTTCAATGCCAGTTTCCTGCCCAAGGACATCTACCTGATCAGCAAGATGCCCAGCGATCCGCAAAGCGAGGACATCATGCCGGTGGCGCTGATCTCGCTGGCCCTGGCCTTCGTGGCCACGATCTACCCGAGCTGGCGCGCCAGCCGCGTCAATCCGGCGGAGGCGCTGCGTTATGAATGACATGGTGGCCGCGTCCGCGACAGGCGTGTCCGAGCGCTCCGAAAGCAGGGCCGACGCGGTCCGACCCGCAACCAGTCAGGTCGTCCTCAAGGCCCAGGGTCTTACCAAGCGCTTCACCGAAGGCGGGCTGGACGTGGAGGTGCTGCGCGGCGTGGACCTGCAGGTGAACGCGGGCGAGACCGTGGCCATCGTCGGCGCCTCGGGTTCCGGCAAGAGCACGCTGCTGCACCTGCTGGGCGGGCTGGACGCGCCCACCAGCGGCAGCGTGCAGCTGATGGGCGAAGAGTTCTCGCGCCTGGACGCCGCGGCGCAGGGGCGGCTGCGCAACCGGCACCTCGGGTTCGTGTACCAGTTCCACCACCTGCTGCCGGAATTCAGCGCGCTGGACAACGTGGGCATGCCGCTGCGCATCCGGCGCGACTCGCCCGAGCAATGTGCGCAGCAGGCGGCGCTAACGCTGGCGGCAGTCGGCCTGGGCGAGCGGCTGCGGCATCGCCCCGCCGAACTCTCGGGCGGCGAGCGCCAGCGCGTAGCTATCGCGCGCGCGCTGGTCACGCACCCGGCGTGCGTGATGGCCGACGAGCCAACCGGCAACCTGGACCGCAGCACGGCCGACGTGGTGTTCGAGCTGATGCTGCAACTCGCGCGCGAGCGCGCCACGGCGTTCATCCTGGTCACGCACGACGAGACATTGGCGGAGCGCTGCGGCAAGGTGCTGCGGCTGAGCGGCGGCCGGCTTAGCCTCTAGTCTCTTCTCCATGTCGCCCACGTGATTGAGCGCACGCGCCGCGCGGGCTTACGATGGATGTATTCGTTCTGCAAAACACACTTCCGCATCGCAGAACCGTCATACCCAGGAGCCAGCCATGGACTTTTCCTATTCCGCCAAGACCGTCGATCTGCAGGAGCGCGTGATGGCGTTCGTGCGCGAATACGTGCAGCCGGCCGAGGCCGAATTCAAACGCGAGATGGAAGCGTTCCGCGCCGCGGGCAATCCGTGGCAGGGCACCAGGACCATGGAGCGCCTGAAAGACAAGGCGCGCTCGGCCGGCCTGTGGAACATGTTCCTGCCCGATTCCGAAATGGGCGCGGGCCTGACCAACCTCGAATACGCGCCGATCTGCGAAATTCATGGCCGCTATCCGCTGACCGGCGAGGCGATGAACTGTTCGGCGCCCGACACCGGCAACATGGAAATCCTGGAGCGCTTCGGTACACCCGAGCAGAAGCAGCGCTGGCTCAAGCCCCTGCTGGAAGGCAAGATCCGCTCCGGCTTCGCGATGACCGAACCGGCGGTGGCATCGTCCGACGCCACCAACATCGAGTGCCGGATGGAGCGCGAGCCCGGATCGGGGTCCGGGCCAGGCTCCGACCACTACGTGATCAACGGCCGCAAGTGGTGGACCTCGGGCGCGCCCGATCCACGCTGCGAGATCCTCATCGTGATGGGCAAGACCGATCCCACCGCGTCGACCTACCGACAGCAGTCGATGATCCTGGTGCCCAAGGACACGCCCGGCGTGAAAGTGGAACGCGCGCTCTCCGTCTTCGGCTATGACCATGCGCCGCACGGCCACGGCGAGGTGACGTTCAGGAATGTGCGCGTGCCGGTGAGCAACGTGCTGCTGGGCGAAGGCCGCGGCTTCGAGATCGCGCAGGCGCGCCTGGGCCCGGGGCGCATCCACCACTGCATGCGCCTGATCGGCATGGCCGAGCGCGCGCTGGAGCTGATGTGCCGCCGCACGCTGGTGCGCAAGGCCTTCGGCAAGGTGCTGTCGGACCAGGGCGTGACGCGCGAGCGCATCGCCAACGCCCGCATCATGATCGACCAGGCGCGTTTCCTCGTCCTGAACGCCGCCGACTGCATGGACAAGGTCGGCAACAAGGCGGCCAAGAAAGAGATCGCGATGATCAAGGTGGCCGCGCCCACCATGGCGTGCCAGGTGATCGATTGGGCCATGCAGGCTTATGGCGGCGCCAGCGTGTGCGAAGACACGCCGCTCGCTTCGATGTACGCCGGCGCGCGCACCATCCGCTTTGCCGACGGCCCGGACGAAGTGCACCGCAACCAGATCGGCAAGCTCGAGCTCGCGCAATACATGACCGCTCCCCGCGCCTGACGGGAGCGGCGGCATGTCCGACCTGCACCTGCCGTTCTGGCCGGAGCACGCGCCCAAGCATCTGTGGGTGCCGCAGACCAACCTCTACTTCAACGTGGAGGTGGCGGCGGCGCGCTTCCCGGAAAAGCCCTTCGTCATCTTCTACGACACGGCCATCAGCTACCGCCGCTTCAAGGAGGAGACCGAGAAGGTGGCCGGCTACCTGCGGCAGGTGTGCGGGGTGAAGAAGGGCGACCGCGTGCTGCTGTACACGCAGAACAGCCCGCAGTTCATGACGGCGTACTACGGCATCCTGCGCGCCGACGCGGTGGTGGTGCCGGTGAACCCGATGAACCTCACCAACGAGCTGCGCCACTACGCGCGGGATAGCGGCGCCAAGGTGGCGTTCGCGGCGCAGGAACTGTATCCGCGCATCCAGCCGCTGCTCGGTGACGGCCTGGAAACGGTGATCGTCGCTACCTATAGCGACTACCTGGAACAGCCGACCGACCTGCACGTGCCCGAGTTCGTGTCCGCGCCGCGCGTGAAGGTGGCGGACAAGGGCGCGGTCGCCTGGGCCGACATGATGGCCGCGGGCAAGCAGCCGGCGCCCATGCAGGCCGGGCCCGACGACCTGGCCGTGATGCCGTACACATCGGGCACCACCGGGCAGCCCAAAGGCTGCATGCACACGCACCGCACCACCATGTACAACGCGGTGGGCGGCGGCGTGTGGACCAAGTCCACGGGCGGCGTCGGCCTCGCGGTGCTGCCCATGTTCCATGTGACCGGCATGCAGTACAACCTGAACGGCGCGATCTACAGCGGCGCAACCATCGTGCTGCTGCCGCGCTGGGACCGCGATGCCGCGGCCATCTGCGTCCAGCGCTACGGTGTCACCGCGATGGCGTTGATCACGGCGATGGTGATCGACTTCATGGGCAATCCGAAGCTGGACGAATTCGACCTCGCCACCCTGCGCAGTGTCGGCGGCGGCGGCGCAGCCATGCCCAAGACGGTGGCGCTCGCGATGGAACAGAAATTGGGCCTGAAGTACCGCGAGGGCTACGGCATGTCGGAGACGATGGCGGCGACGCACTCCAATCCGCCCGACCGGCCGAAGCAGCAGTGCCTGGGCGTCCCGCTCTTCGACGTGGACGCGCGCGTGGTCGCGCCCGGCGGCACCGAGGAACTGCCGCCCGGCGAGACCGGCGAGATCATCGTGCATGGCCCGCAGGTGATGCTGGGCTACTGGAACCAGCCCGAGGCCTCGGCCGACGTGTTCGTCGAGATCGACGGCAAGCGGTTCCTGCGCACCGGCGACCTGGCGTACGTGGACGAGGAGGGCTACTTCTTCTTCGTCGACCGCCTCAAGCGCATGATCAACGCCGCCGGCTTCAAGGTCTGGCCCGCCGAAGTGGAAGCCATGCTGTACCAGCACCCGGCGATCCAGGAAGCCTGCATCATCGCCGCGCAAGACCCGCGTCGCGGCGAGACGGTGAAGGCCGTGATAGTGCTCAAGCCGGGGTTTGCCGGCAAGGTCACCGAGCAGGAAATCACCGACTGGTCGCACGACAACATGGCCGCCTACAAAGTCCCGCGCATCGTGCAGTTCGTCGACAGCCTGCCCAAGTCAGGGGCGGGGAAGGTGATGTGGCGGGCGTTGCAGGAGGCGGACATGAAGGCCGGGAAGGCTTCGTAAGAAAGGTAAGTTCAGGGCTTCCTGCACACCACCTGGAACGGATGGGTCCGGCCTTCTTCGATGTTGCGCGCCGAATTGCGCGTCTTCTCCATCGCGTCTTTTCCCAGCAGCAGGTGGATGCCGAGGATCGGCAACTCCCCCCTCGCCGCGAGCTCCAGGGCCTTCCGGTAGCCGGCCAGGTATTTGGGGCCGGTGTCCTGCATCACGATGTCGGTAAAGCCCGCCGCCTGCAGCAGGGCACGCGTCTCATCCGGCGCGACCAGGTATTCGCCGCTGCCATCCGATGACCACGGCACCGGGTGGTGCGGGTTGCCGATCGGGCCGAGCCCGTGCTCCGTCAGCGCGAAAAACGCGCCGGGCTTGAGAACGCGAAACGCCTCGGCATAGAAGGCCGGCCGGTCGGAGACGTTCATCGTGACGTGCTGCGAGTAGCCGCCGTCGAACTGCCCGTCGCCGTAGGGCAGGCGCTGGCCGTCGCCGAGTTCGATGCGCACCTGCTGCTGCATGCCAAGCAGCGCCGATAACTTGTTGCCCGCTTCGACATAGGGCGGCGTGATGTCGATGCCGCTCACGCGGCACTGGAACCGCTTGGCCATGTAGCGGGCCGGGCCGCCGATGCCGCAGCCGATGTCGACCAGGTGGTCCTGCGGGTTGACCGGCAGCGCGTCCGCCAGCTCGACGGTGGCCGGCAGGCCGCGCGCGTGGAAGTGGTCGACCGGCGCGAGGTCTTCCACGCTGAGGCTGCCCAGGTCCTTGCCGGCTTTCCTGAGGGCATCGACGATCAGCGCGTAGACGTCGCTCTTGGCCCAATGCTCGGCAATGGAGGTGGCGATGGTCATGGCGGCTCCTCGAAGAAAGGAAGAGGATAACCCGACCGGCGAACTCTGCAGGTCTGAGTGCGCTTGACGACTGCCCGCCCGCGAACTTCCAATAGCGGCGTCGAATGGCAGTTGCGAAAGGGAATCCGCTCATGACCACCGGTACCGTCAGACTTCACAGAGTGCTCCGCGCAACCCCGGAGCGTGTCTATCGCGCCTTCCTCGACGCGGACGCCATGGCCAAGTGGCTCCCGCCGTACGGCTTCACCTGCAAGGTCCATCACATGGAGGCCAAGGTCGGCGGCAGCTTCCGGATGTCATTCAGCAATTTCTCTACCGGCCACGGTCACGCGTTCGGCGGCGAGTACCGCGAGCTGGTACCGCAGGAGCGTATCCGCTACACGGACAAATTCGACGATCCGAGCCTGCCCGGCGAAATGGAGGTCACCGTTTCGCTGCTGCAGGTGTCATGCGGCACCGAGTTGAGCATCGTGCAAGAAGGTATCCCGGCGGCGATCCCGGTCGAGATGTGTTATCTCGGCTGGCAAGAATCGCTGGCGCAGCTGGCGAAGCTGGTCGAACCTGTGATCCCGGACTGATACTGTGATATCCGAGCCGTTCTGAGCGAGCGGCGCGCACCGTCGATGGTGCACGCCCATTCCCATGCTAGTCTATCGGGGTGATGCCAATGCTGAGACTGAGCAACCATCCTTCGAGGGGAAATTCATGAAAATCGCTGCGCACATTCTCAAATCCAAGCCTGACCAGACCGTCCACACCATGGAGCCGACCGCCTCGGCGTACGAGGCCGCCAGGGTCATGGCCGACAAGAATATCGGCGCGCTGGTGGTGATGGAGCGCGGCAAGGTCGTCGGCATCGTCTCGGAGCGCGACTGCGCGCGCAAGCTCGTGGCCATGGCCCGCTCTTCCCAGGACACGCTGTTGCGCGACATCATGTCCAGCCCGGTGATGTATGTGCACCCCGACCAGACTGGCGAGGAGTGCATGGCGCTGATGACCGAAAACCGGCTGCGCCACTTGCCGGTCATGGACGGTGGCCAGCTGATCGGTCTTGTCTCCATCGGTGACCTGGTCAAAGCCACCATCTCCGAGCAGCAGTTCATCATCGAGCAACTCGAACACTACATTTCCGGGCAGCGCGGCTGACGACCTTGCCACTCGGCTCAGCCGGCTATTCGCGCAAGCCGCTTGAGCCGTGGTACACCCGCCTGGGAAGGCAGTTCGGAATCGGTGCGGTGAGTGAAGCCCCGGACTGAGGGCGAGCAGTTCGGCTCAAGTCCCCGGGGCAGATTCCCCAAGGCCGGAACGACACAACCTTGCGTCAGGCGCTACAGCCTGGGCAACCCCGCTGCATCTGCACTGGTGGGCATTTGACCGAGCCGTACGAACAAAAGACGCAGCAGTCGCCCGGCTTGGGGCGAAGC
>DATMBW010000469.1:0-2810 GCA_035559095.1 Ramlibacter sp. | reverse complement strand
GCGCACACGCTGATCGCCCGATTCGTCGATCACCTGCCGTATTACCGCCAGGAAGCCATCGCTGCGCGCTCGGGCGTGCACACGCCGCGCTCGACACTGGCGCAGTGGTCGGGCCGCGGCGGCGCGGCCTTGGAGCCGCTGTACGAGCTGCACAAGGCGTTCGTGCTGAGCGCTCGCGTGCTGCACGCCGACGAGACGCCGGTGGCCATGCTCGATCCGGGCGCTGGCAAGACCAAACGCGCGTACGTATGGGCCTACGCCCGCGGCGCCTTCGAAGCAACGCCGGGTGTGATCTATGAGTTCCGCGCCGGACGCGGCGCGCAGTACCCGATCGAATTCCTGCGCGGTGACGATAGACAGGGGCGCCGAAGTTGGCAGGGAACGCTCGTGCGCGATGAGTACGCGGCCTACGACAGTGTGGTCGATGCGAAGGCGTGGCCGGGACGCATCGCTGCCGGGTGCCTGGCGCACGCCAGACGCAAGTTCGACGAGCTCGCCCGCGACAACGCCAGCGTCGTGGCACAAGAAGCCTTGCAGCGCATTGCCCGCATCTATCGCGCCGAGCGTGAGTTCGCCGGGATGACCGCGGCGCAGCGGCTGGCCGCCCGCGAGACGATCGCCAAGCCGCTGTGGGAAGAAATGCACCTTTGGCTGCAGCTCGAACGCACTCGCGTGGCCGATGGCGGGGCGACGGCCAAGGCGATTGACTACAGCCTGAACAACTGGGGCACCTTGACGCGCAACCTGCACGACGGCGAGGTGCCCGTGGACAACAACCACCTCGAAAACCAGATTCGTCCGTGGGCCACCGGTCGCAAGGCATGGCTGTTCGCCGGCAGCGAACTGGCCGGGCAGCGCGCTGCGATCGTCATGAGCCTGGTGCAGTCGGCCAAGCTATGCGGGCACGACCCGTATGCTTACCTGCGCGATGTGCTGCAGCGTCTTCCGACGCATCCGGCCAGCCGCATCGACGAGCTCTTGCCCCATCGCTGGCGGCCGTCGAACTGACGCGATCCGTGCGCCCTCGTCAAGGGGGGCGCCCAGCCGCTTACCCCCGCTGGGCGGTACAACTGGCCGCGCGCGTGGGCTACTGGAAAGCGGTCGTGGCGATCGCCGCCAAGAACGCACGCCTGTGCTGGGCGGTGCTCGCTCGAGGAGATCAATTCCGGCTGCCGGCGTAAGCGGCGCGGCAGCCACCCATTCCACCGCGTGAAGCAAGTCGTTGATGAGTGAAGGTTGGACCTGCGCAGGGCGTGCCTGTTCATGTTTGGCTCTGTTGAATTTTCAAGTGGGCTGCCGAGCATGAGGGTTGATTGCGCGGAAGTCGAGCTTGCCGGCGATCAGGAAGATCACGACCCTGATGGTGGAGAAGCGGCCGAAGCCGCGGGCGCGACGCTTGGCTGCCTGGAACAACCCGTTGAGGGCTTCGAGGAATCCGTTGGTCTGGCGCGTCTGTGCCCAAGCGACGATGCCTTCGAGGTGACGGCGCACCATGGCAGCGACCTCTTTCATCGGTTCGACCTTCGAGCGCATGACACAGGTGCACCAGCGTGTGAGCATGGCGCGCACGACATTGATCTGCTTGCGCTGCAGGATCTCGCGCAACTGCTCCTTGTAAGCCCAAGCGCGTGCGGTGCGCACGCGGGTGATTTTGTTCACCAGGGCGTCAAGATCGGCTGCCGCTTCGGGCTTGAGGCTGGCGCGGTCCTTCAGCAGCGTCCAGCGCAAGCCCTTGAGGGACTTGTCGCCGCGCTGCTCGATGCGGCGCATCTTGTCCACCGCGGCATTGGCGTGCTGCACGACATGGAACTTGTCGAAGGTGATGCGTGCGTTGGGCAGGTGTGCACCGCAGCCCTTGATGTATGCCGGCGACATGTCGATGCTGACCGACTCGACCTGCGCGGGCGCGCAGCCATGGGTCTGCAGCTGCGCAGCGATCTCTTCGATGGCCGCGGCCTCGCGCCCCTCGGTGACGCACAGCACCCGGCGCGCGTTGGCGTCGGCCGCCAGCGTGACGTAGTTGTGACCGCGAGCGCGCGAGGTCTCATCGATGGCCAGCGCGGTGACTTCGCTGAAGTCGGCCGCCGCCAGCGCCAGCTCCACGTAGCGGCTGCAGATGGCCGTCACCCGGTGCGCACAGACGCCCACCAGACGTGCCACCGCCGCAAAGGGCATCTGCTGGGCCAGCAGCAGCACCAGCGCCTCAAACAGCAGCGTGAAGCCCGACAGCTTGCCTTCAAAGCCGGGCGCCACCAAGCGCACCGAACCGTCAGGCAACTTCACACGCGGCACGCGCACCTTCAGGTAGCACTCGTGCTGAAAGAAGTTCAGGTGCCGGTATTGCTTGGTCACCGTGTCGTGCACGGGGTGCTGAGCGGGCTGATCCGGCAGTGCAAAGCGGCTGCCGCTCTTGAAGTCGATTTCGATCGTCAACATCTTGGCCGCGGCGTCGAACTGCACCGCGTCCACAAACCATGGCGCCTGGATTCCCAGCGCCGCCTCAAACAGCTTCTCTTGCACGTCTTTGCCTTCTGCTCATCAGGTCCGAAGCGGCGGCCTGCCGCTTCGGACCTCCCATCAGCCTATTGGCGCTGCGTCACTGTCAAGGGTTCGCTGCGCCGGGCTGCGCCCGCCCTTGACAGCGCCCCAGCGCCGAAAACCTGCAGATGGTACCCACTGAGAATTCAACAGAGGCAAAAAAGTCGAGGCGATCTTCAACAAGGACGAGGGCGAGGCCGAATGATCGGCCTTGAAGATCGCCGGCAGCTGGCCCAATCCATCGAGACGGCGCATCGCCAAGGCGCGCGGTT
>DATMBW010000468.1:0-4517 GCA_035559095.1 Ramlibacter sp. | reverse complement strand
AGACGCGCCTGCTGCAGCCCATGCAGCGCGCCGAGCGGGGCGCTGCCCCCAAGGTCATCAGCTGGGATGCGGCGCTCGACACCGCCGCCGACAAGTTCGCCCGCATCATTCGCACGCATGGCCCCGACGCCGTCGGCTTCTATATCTCGGGCCAGTTGCTGACCGAGGACTACTACGTCTTCAACAAGCTCGCGAAGGGCCTGGTCGGCACCAACAACATCGACACCAATTCGCGCCTGTGCATGAGCAGCGCGGTGGCCGGCTACAAGCTCACGCTGGGGGCCGACGCGCCGCCCAGCTGCTACGACGACGTGAACCATGCCCAATGCATCTTCATCGCCGGCAGCAACACGGCCTGGGCCCACCCTGTCCTGTTTCGCCGCATCGAGGACGCCAAAGCCGCCAATCCGCAGCTGAAGATCATCTGCTGCGACCCGCGCCGCACCGACACGGCGGATATCGCGGACCTGTACCTGCCGATCCAGCCCGGCACCGACGTGATGCTGTTCAACGGCATGCTGCACGTCATGTTGTGGGAAGGGTGGGTCCGGCACGATTACATCGCCGCGCACACGAGCGGCTTCGACGACCTCAAGGCGGCGGTGCGCGACAGCGCGCCGGACCTGGTGGCCCAGGTCTGCGGAATCCGCAAGGAGGAGCTGTTTGCCGCCGCGAAGCTGTTCGCGACCTCGGCGGCCACGCTCAGCCTGTATTGCCAGGGCCTGAACCAGTCGTCCAGCGGCACGGCCAAGAATGCGGCGCTCATCAACCTGCACCTGGCCACGGCGCAGATCGGCAGACCCGGCGCAGGTCCCTTTTCCCTCACCGGCCAGCCCAACGCCATGGGCGGGCGCGAGGTCGGCGGCATGGCCAACCTGCTGTCGGCGCACCGTGACCTGGACAATCCGCGGCATCGGGACGAGGTTGCCGCGCTCTGGGGCGTGACGGCGGTGCCGCAGACGCCCGGCAAGACGGCGGTGGAAATGTTCCAGGCCGCGGCCGACGGCGAGATCAAGGCCTTGTGGATAGCTTGCACCAACCCGGCGCAGTCCATGCCCGATCAGGCGACAGTGCGCCGCGCGCTGGAGCGCGCCGAGTTCGTCCTGGTGCAGGAAGCGTTTTCCACTACCGCCACGTGCGACTACGCCGACTTGTTGCTGCCCGCGACCACCTGGGGCGAGAAGACCGGGACGGTCACCAACAGCGAGCGCCGCATCAGCCGGGTGCGGCCGGCCGTGCCCAAACCGGCGGAAACGCGGCACGACTGGGCCATCGCGGTCGAGTTCGCCCACCGGCTGGAACGCAGACTGCGTCCCGGGCAAGCCACGTTGTTTCCGTACTCGCTCGATGATGAAACGGCGGGGGTCGAAGCGATCTGGAACGAGCACCGCGAGTCCACGCGCGGCCGCGACCTGGACATCACGGGCATGCGCTACGCCCTGCTGGATGAACGCCCCTTGCAATGGCCCATGCCCTCCGGCGAAACCGAAGGCAAGCCACGGCTCTACGCGGATGGCGTCTTTCCCACGGCCGACGGCAAAGCCCGTTTCGCCAGCGTCGCATGGGCTCCGGTGGCCGAGCCGCGCGATGCGCGCTTCCCATTCTCGCTGACCACCGGCCGGCTGCGCGACCAGTGGCACGGCATGAGCCGCACCGGCACGCTGGGAAGCCTGTTCGGCCACACGGCGGAGCCGGCGGTGCAGATGAATCCACAGGAGATGGCGAGGCGCTTGCTAAAGGACGGCGACCTCGTGCACGTGACGAGCAGGCGCGGCTCGATCGTCGTGCCGGTGCAGGACAGCAGCGAAGTGGGCATGGGCCAGGCCTTCATGGCGATGCACTGGGGCTCCGAGTTTCTGACCGGCCGTTCCAGCACCGGCAAGCCGCTGGCGGGCGTGAACGCTCTCACGACGCCCGTTTACTGCCCGACCTCGAAACAACCCGAACTCAAGCATGCGGCAGTCAAGATCCTCAAGGCTGAACTGCCCTGGTCGCTGCTCGCCATGGCCTGGCTGCCGGAAGACAAAGCCCGGCGGGCGCGCGAAGAGCTCAAGCAGTCGATGGCGCTGTTCCCATTTGCCTCCTGCGTGCCGTTCGGCCGCGCGCGCGCCGGGGTGCTGCTTCGCGCCGCGGCGTACGAAGCGCCGCCCGACGATCTGATCGCCCGCATTGAAGCCCTGTTCGGGCTCGCCGGTCCCGATGCGCTGCGCTACGCCGACCGCAAGAAAGGCCAGCGCCGCGCGATGCGCCTGGCGCACCATGGCTCGGAAGCGCGCCTGGAGAGTTTCGTGCTGGCGGGCGACACCAGCGCCCAGGCGTGGATCAAGACCTTGCTGCAGGACGAGTTGCCGGCCCAGGCCTATGGGCGATTGCTTCTGGTGCCCGGCGCCAAGGCCCCGGTGGCTGTGCAATCGCGCGGCAGGCAGATCTGCGCTTGTTTCAATGTCACCGATGCGGCAATCACCGCCCATCTGGGCGTGTGCGCTGGCAACGAGCAGGAGCGATTGGCCTCGCTGCAGACAAGTTTGAAATGCGGAATGAATTGCGGCTCATGCGTGCCGGAACTGAGGCGCATGGTGCGCGCGGTTTTCCCGCTCGGGCACACCGCCTGAATGCGCTGTCCTGCCCTGGGGCCCTGGATTGCGTGGCAAGCCCGCAATGACACCGCTGCTCCGAATTGTCATTGCGGACTTGGTCCGCAATCCATGGATCCCGCAAATTCATCAAATAGCCCCAAGTCATGAGCCTTCAGTGACAATTCCGGCAATGGGCATCAGCCACTACATCAAGGAGATAGGACGCGGCAAGCAGGGTGCGCGTCCGCTCAGCCGCGCGCAGGCTGCCGACCTGTTTGGCCAAGTGCTCGAAGGCGCGGTTACCGACCTGGAGATCGGCGCCTTTTGCATCGCGATGCGAATCAAGGGGGAAACGCCCGAAGAGATGGCCGGTTTCCTCGACGCGACCTACATGCGGCTGCATCGCGTTCCGGCGGGCGGCCAGGCCGTCGTCGTGCTGCCCAGCTACAACGGCGCGCGCAAGCTGCCGGTGCTCACGCCCTTGTTGGCTTTGCTGGTCGCCCGGCGCGGCTTGCCGGTACTGATCCATGGCACCGCCACGGAGTCGAGCCGGGTCTTCGTGCCCCACGTGTTGCAGGCTTTGGGCATCCACCCGCTGCCAGCGATCAGGGCCATCGGTCCCGGCGAGGCCGTGTTCGTACCCACTGAAATGCTGTGCCCGGGCTTGAAGCGGCTGCTCGACGTGCGCCGTACCGTCGGCCTGCGCAACTCCAGCCAC
Source organism: Ramlibacter sp. (assembly GCA_035559095.1). GTDB lineage: Bacteria > Pseudomonadota > Gammaproteobacteria > Burkholderiales > Burkholderiaceae_C > Ramlibacter. The sequence goes on along the minus strand of DATMBW010000468.1, from coordinate 1,223 downwards.
AGCCTGGTCAAGCTGATGAACCCGTGCGAAGGTCCGGCGGTCGTCGTCAGCAGCTACACCCATGCGGAATATGCCGTGGCGATGGGCGCCGTGTTCGAACTGATGGGTTCGACGGCGCTGTTGCTGCGCGGCACCGAGGGCGAAGTGGTGGCCGACGCACGGCGCCTGCCGCAAATGGATGGGTTCGTGGGCGGGCGGCGCGAGACGCTGCAAGAGGGCCGCAAGGGAACCCTTACCGATCTGCCCGACCTGCCCCGTGAGATCGACGCCGAAAGCACGGCGGTCTATATTCAGGACGTACTGGCCGGCCGCAAGCCGGTGCCGGAGTCGATGGTCCTGCAGGTGGAACATATCTTGCGTCTGGCCCGCTCACTATGAATTCAGCCAAAGTCACCCTGGTGGGAGCAGGCCCCGGCGATCCGGAGCTGCTGACCTTGAAAGCCGTCAAGGCCATCCGCGCGGCGACGGTGCTGCTGGTCGACGACCTGGTCAATCCCGAAATCGTCGCTTACGCCTCACCCGGCGCGCGCATCATCCACGTCGGCAAGCGCGGCGGCTGCAGGAGCACGCCCCAGGCCTTCATTGAGCGATTGATGGTCCTGGCCGCCAGGGACGGCGAGAACGTCGTGCGCCTGAAGGGCGGCGACCCCTTCATCTTCGGCCGCGGCGGCGAAGAGGTCGAGCACCTGCGCTCAGCCGGCGTCGAGGTCGAGGTCGTCAACGGCATCACGTCCGGCCTGGCCGCCGTCACCTCACTGGGTGCGCCGCTGACACATCGGGAGCGTGCGCACGGCGTCGTGTTCGTCACGGGCCATGCGCACCATGGCTCGCAAGGGATGGACTGGCGCGCACTGGCCGCGACGGCCCGCGACGCCAGGCTCACGCTGGTGATCTATATGGGCGTCAGCGGCGCCGCGCGCATCCAGCAGGAGCTGCTCACGGCCCTGCCCGCTTCCACGCCCGTAGCCATCGTGCAGCGCGCCAGCCTGCCGGACCAGCGCCAGGCCGTCACCACGCTGGGTGAACTCGGTGCGACCATCGCCCGCGAACAGCTCGCCAGCCCCTCGGTCATCGTGGTCGGCGACGTGATCGGCGGTGTCGCGGCGGCTATCCAGGGAGTGGCGGCACAGCACGTCGCTTGAATATCGGACTCCCGTACGGGTGTTCTGCTGCCTCCAGGGCCTACACTCACGCGCCATGCAATTCGATGTTGTCGTCATCGG
>DATMBW010000467.1:0-3155 GCA_035559095.1 Ramlibacter sp. | reverse complement strand
AGGATATCCGCCCCCCCGAGGATGTGCCCGCGATGCTTCAAAGGGTGCGCGACGGCGAGGAATTGCATGGGCCGCAGATCTGGCGGCACCGGCTCAAGGACGGCAGGGTCATCTACGTGGAGACTACCTCGCACTCGCTCGAATACGCGGGACGGCCCGCCCGCATGGTGCACGCCCACGACATGACGCAGCGCCGGCTGGCGCAGCAAGCGCTGGAGCAGATGAACGAAACCCTGGAGCGGCGGGTCGAGGAGCGTACGCGGGAGCTCGCGATCTCCAACCGCGAGCTGGAGTCCTTCGCGTATTCGGTGTCGCACGACCTGCGCGCTCCGCTGCAGGTGATCGACGGCTTCAGCCGCGCGCTGCAGGCCCGCTACGGGCAGGCGCTGGACGCCAAGGCGCAGCACTACTTCCACCGGATCCGCGAGAACACGCGCCAGATGGGACAGCTGATCGACGACCTGCTGTCGCTGGCGCACGTCACGCGATCGGAGATCAAGGCCGAGCGCGTCGACCTGGCCGCCAAGGCCGCGCAGATCGTCGAACGGCTGCGGCAACGCGACCCGGGGCGCGAAGTGGCCGTCCAGATCGACGCCGACATCGTCTGCCTGGGCGACGCGCGGCTGTTGGCCGTGGTGCTGGAAAACCTGATCGAGAACGCGTGGAAGTTCACGTCGAGAACGCCGGCGCCGCGTATCCGGGTCGGCCACGAGGACGGCGAGAACGGCGAAACCGTCGTCTATGTGGCCGACAACGGCGCCGGCTTCGACATGGCGTACCACTCCAAGCTGTTCAACGCTTTCCAGCGGCTGCACGCGGCCAGCGAATTCGAAGGCACGGGCATCGGCCTGGCCACGGTACACCGCATCGTCACGCGCCACGGCGGCCGGGTCTGGGCCGAGTCCAGCCCGGGCCAGGGCGCCACGTTCCACTTCACCTTACAAGCGGGAGCAAGCGATGAACAACAGCCGGATTCTCCTGGTCGAGGACAACCCCGATCATCAGGAACTGACCCTGATGACGCTGGCCGAGAACAATGTTCTCAATGAAATCGTCGCCGTCAGCGATGGCCTCGAGGCGCTCGAGTACCTGTTCGCCACGGGCCGCTACGCAAACCGGGACGCACGCGAAGTACCGGCGCTCATACTGCTCGACCTGAAGCTGCCCAAGCTGGGCGGAATCGAGGTGCTGCGAAGGGTGCGCGAGGACGAGCGCACCCGTTTCGTGCCGGTGGTGGTCCTGACTTCCTCCAGCGAGGAGGAGGACGTCGTCGCCAGCCTGCAGAACGGCGCCAACAGCTACGTGCGCAAGCCGGTGGACTTCAGCCGCTTCGTCGAGCAGTTGCAAAGGCTGCAGGTCTATTGGCTGCTCGTGCACGAACCAATGGGCGGGCGCAAGTAGGGCCTGTTCACACTGTTTTTGCCAGATGCGTTGCGAGTCAAAAGGGCCAAGCGCTAGGCGCGGCGGTGCAGCCGCACTTGACGTGCGGCCAGCCGCCGCAACAACGCGATTGGCCCTTTTGGCCGCAACCCGGAGGGTACGTGCTCAAAACCGCGCCACTCGTCGTTACGCTCCTAGCCAAGGCGTCCAGCCTTGGCGTCGTCCCGTGCCTAGATTGGCGCGGTTTTGAGCGCGTTCGCACTGGCAAAAACAGTGTGAACAGGCCCTGGCGCGGGACTGGTCCTACATCGCGATCAGACGCGCCCATGCGGCATGGGCGCGAGCCTCCGACATGCGCGCCGGTGGACGGCTCCTACAGTCCCATGGAAACAGGAGACCCGCATGAATACCATGGACACGGAAACACTGGCCTTGCTGGCCGTCGTGATTCTTGCGCTGGCCGCGGTCGGCGCGTGGCTGTACAGCCGAAAACGCCAATCCGACCGGCTGATACAGCGCTTCGGCCCGGAGTACGGGCGCACCGTCGATGCACTGGGCAGCCGGAGCAAGGCGGAATCGGAACTGAGGGAGCGCGAAAAGCGCGTGGAGAAGTTCAACATCGTCCCCTTGGCGCCTGAGGAAGCAGCCAGGTTCAGTGGTGCCTGGAAAGGCCTGCAGGGCCGCTTCGTCGACAACCCCAAAGGGGTGCTGGTCGAGGCCGACCAGCTGGTGCGCGAGCTGATGCAGCTGCGCGGCTATCCCATGGGTGACTTCGAGCGGCGCGCGGCCGACATCTCGGTCGATCACGCGGCCGTGGTGGATCACTACCGGGCGGCGCAAGCCATCGCCATGCGCGACCGTCGCGGCGAAGCCGACACCGAGGAACTGCGCAAGGCGGTCGTACACTACCGCGCGCTCTTCGATGAACTGCTCGAGGTTGGCGAAGGCCAACGCGCGCCCGCCACGTCCGTGGAGGTGCACTCATGAACAACGCGCAAGTCGAAGCGGAAAAGACCCTCGCGACAGCCGATGTCGCGGCGGCCACGCAGAGGCGGGACCCCCAGCAGGAAGCGAGCCGGACCACGCCGGAACGCGATGATCAGGACCGCGTCACCGACGTTGAACCGAGGCCGAGCCGTGCGGAAGAGCAACTGGCCCCGTTGTTCACGTCCGAGGTGGCGGGAGGTTTCCGCTCGCGCTGGGACACGGTTCAGATCGGCTTTGTCGATGATCCCGGGCAGGCTGTCCGCCAGGCGGACGAGCTCGTGGCCCAGGTGATGAAGAGCCTGGCCGAAACCTTTGCCGGCGAGCGTGCCCGGCTCGAGAGCCAGTTGGAGCAGTCCGACAGCGCCTCTACCGAGAACCTGCGGGTGGCGTTGCGCCGCTACCGCTCGTTCTTCCAGCGCCTGTTGTCGCTGTAGGCATCAGGCCAAACGCTTTCTCTTTCTGGAGGCGGGCAGTCCGCCATCGCGGACTGCCCCGGCGCGCTTGCAGCCCAAGTCGCAGCACTTGCCGGCTGGCGGTTGCGCAGGACCGCGCGTTGCGGCTTCGTCGGGGCCGGGCAGGCTGACGATGAGGCCGCCGCTCACGTAGTGGCTTTATAGTCGGCGCATGGAAGCCAGATTGCCACGCCAGCAGACCCTGAGCTGGTGCGCGCGCCCTTGACCGCGGGAGACCCGTCCGATGCTGCTCGCCCCCGATGAGTCCCAGCTGGTCCTGGTGGACTACCAGGAGCGCCTGATGCCGTTCGTCCACGAACGCGATGCGGTGCTGCG
>DATMBW010000466.1:0-5698 GCA_035559095.1 Ramlibacter sp. | reverse complement strand
ATATGCGGCAGCTTGGAAAAGTCGGATGCGCCCATGATCGTTTCTCCTCAGGCCGAAGCCATCGCCGCCTGGCCCATCTGCACGGCCTTGACGATGTTCTGGTAACCGGTGCAGCGGCACAGGTTGCCCTCGAGCAGTTCGCGGATTTCCGCTTCGCTGGCGCGCGGATTGTGGTTGCACAGGTCCACCGCGCTCATCACCATGCCCGGCGAGCAGAAGCCGCACTGCAGGCCGTGGCATTCCTTGAACGCCGCCTGCATCGGATGCATGGTGCCGTCGGCCGTGGCCAGGCCCTCGATCGTCGTGATCTCGGCGCCTTCATGCTGCACGGCCAGCGTGTTGCATGACTTGATGGCCCGGCCGTTGACGATGACGGTGCAGGCGCCGCACTGGGCCGTGTCGCAGCCGACGTGCGTGCCGGTGAGCTGCAAATGCTCGCGCAGCAGGTGCACCAGGAGTGTGTTGGGAGCGACGTCAACGCTGGCTGGTTTTCCATTGACTGAGAGTTGAACTCGCATTGGCTGGTCTCCTTTGGGCAAGTAGCGCGAACCGGCGATGTGCGCGTTCATTGTTCGACCCTCGCAAGTGCGCTAACCTAGGCGAAACCCCTATAACATATAGTCGAGCAACGCGAGGCGCGCGAAATTCTCAAGATGGAACAATCGCCTCGGCGCCAGCCCAACAGCAGCAGCGATCCATTGTCGAGCCGTCCATGACAGCCCCTATGCAAACGATTGCCGAGCAGCGCCTGCGACAGATCGAGCAGGCGCGCCACGCCGTCATGGTTGAAGGCCGCAGCGGCGCAGGCGCCCTTTCCGCCGCTTGGTCGGAAGGCGGCTGGATCGAACGGTCCTGGCGGCGGTGCCTGGCCAACGGCCAGCGTCCTGAACAACGGCTGGGCTTTGACATGATCCCGGCCCAGGCCCGGCAGCGCGTGACCGAGGCCAGCCGGCCGCTGGTGCAGGCCGCCCGCCCCGTGCTCGACCGCTTGTCGCGTGCCCTGGCCAGCACCCGGTATTTCGCCATCCTGACCAACGACCAGGGCATCGTCATCGACGCGCACGGCCCGATCGATCGCCGCGATCGCCGGGCCGACCTGATTACGCGCGTCGGCGTCGACCTGTCCGAGCGCAGCGTCGGCACCACGGCCATCGGCGCCGCGCTGGCCGAGCTGGAGCCTGTCTGGCTGCACCGCGGCGAGCATTTCTTCGCCGATACCTCGGTCTACAGCTGCGCCGGTGCGCCGCTGTTCGACCCCGATGGCCGATGCGTGGGCATGCTGGATCTGACCGGCATCGATGCGGCCGAACGGCCTGAACTCAAGCACCTGGTCGCGCAGTCGGCACGCAGCATCGAGAACGCGCTGGCGTTGGCGCTGCCCCACCGGCTGCTGCTGCGGCTGAATTGGCCCGGCCGGTCGCTCGGGAGCGACGACGACGGGCTGGTCTGCCTGGATGCGGACGGCTGGGTCGTGGGCAGCAACCATCCGGCCCGCCAGATGGTGCCCCAATTGGGACTGGGTCTTGCCCGCTCGCATTGCAGCGAGCTGTTCGCGCAGCCGTGGGAACAGCTGTTCGATGCAGCGCGGCCCGGCGCGAAACAGGTGCCTTTGGAAGTGCCTTTGTGGTCGGGCCTTCGGCTGCACGCCCTGCCGCAGCTGCCGGGCCAGAGCGCCACCGCGGTGGCGCCGCGCGTGCCATTGCGCGACATCGAGATCGCGTTGATTCGCAAAGCTGTGGCCGATGCGGGCGGCAACGTCGTGCAGGCCGCGCAGAACCTGGGCATCAGCCGCGCGACCATTTACCGCAAGCTGGGGCACAAGTAGCCACCACACAAGGGCGCCCGGGGAGTGGCCCTGTCAGCTGCCTGTTTGCGATAATTGACGGGCACATGAAATCCGCGACGCCCGGGATCCGCCGGAACAAGCCAGTCATCAACGGCGAGGAACAAGCCAGCACGCGCTTTGCATCGAGCGACCCGGCCTGGACACTGCTGTTCGCGGCATGGCTGATCGCCACAACGTCCACCTTGGGCGCGCTGTTCCTCAGCGAGGTGATGGGTATCGCGCCTTGCGTGCTGTGTTGGTACCAGCGCATCTTCATGTTCCCGCTGGTGTTCGTCCTGGCGGCCGGGCTCTTCCCGCTGGATACGAGAGTCGTGCGCTATGCCTTGCCGCTGGCCGTGGCGGGATGGCTGGTCGCGATGTTTCACCTTCTGCTGACGAGAGGCTACATCCCCGAGAGCGCCACGCCGTGCACCCAGGGGATACCGTGCTCTCGGGTTGAAGTCGAGTGGTTCGGTTTTCTGACCATTCCGCTGCTTTCGGTTCTGTCTTTTTCTGCAATCTGCCTCGCACTTCTCTTGGCGCACTACAAAACTCGCAAATGAAACAGAAGACAATCTTCATCACCGCCGCCATCCTGCTTGTCGCCCTGTTTGCCGGCGCGGCTCAGCTGTACAGGACCCAAAAGGCGCAGCAGGCAGCACAGAGCGCAGCGCAAAACAAGGAAGTTCTGGTCCGCTTTCATTCCCCGAGCATCGGCAACACGGATGCCCGCGTGCACATCGTCGAATTTCTGGACCCGGCCTGCGAAACCTGCGCTGCGTTCTATCCACTGGTCAAGAAGATGATGGCGGCCAATCCGAGCGACATACGCCTGTCGATTCGCTACGCGCCGTTCCACCAGGGCTCCGAAGACGTCGTCAGGATGTTGGAGGCCAGCCGCAAGCAGGGCAAGTACTGGCAAGCGCTCGAGGCGGTGCTCGCATCCCAGCCGGGTTGGGTGCAAAACCACAGCGCCCGGCCCGACATGGTCTGGCCCTACCTGGCCCGAATTGGCCTGGACACGGAGCGAATCAGGAGCGACATGAACTCTCCCGAGATTGTTCGGGCGATATCTCAGGATGTTGGGGACGCCAGGACCTTGAAGGTGACCAAGACGCCGGAATTCTTTGTGAACGGCCGCCCCTTGCCCTCCTTCGGGCTCGAGCAGCTTCGCGACCTCGTCGACGAGGAGCTGCGAAAACAGAAGGCAGGTTAAGCACATAGCGGGACGCGATGCGCGGGCTTGCCTTCTTTATTCTCGCGGCCCTCGTGCAAGTGGCCGGCGCGGCGCACGGCGCCGATGTGCCGGTCGCCGTGGCGGCCAACTTCACGGCGCCCATGGAAAAAATCGTCGTGGAATTCGAGAAGGACACGGGCCACAAGGCGGTGCTGACCTTCGGCGCCACCGGCAACTTCTACGTGCAAATCCGCAACGGCGCGCCTTTCATGCTGATGCTGGCCGCCGACGACGAAACGCCGGCGCGGCTGGAGAAGGAAGGGTTCGCCGTGGCCGGCACGCGCTTCACATACGCCATCGGCCGGCTGGTGCTGTGGAGCGCGCAGCCGGGCCTGGTGGACGACAAAGGCGAAATTCTCGCCAAAGGGAGGTTCGAGCATATCGCCCTGGCCAACCCCAAGCTCGCTCCCTATGGGGCAGCCGCAGTCGAAACCCTGACACGACTCAACCTGCTCGAAGGCCTGCGGCCGCGTTTCGTGCAGGGCGAGAACATCGGCCAGGCCTTTCAATTCGTCGCCACCGGAAATGCTCCGCTGGGCTTTGTCGCCCTGTCGCAAGTCATGGTAAATGGCCGCATCGCCAAAGGCTCGGCCTGGGTCGTGCCGGCGAGCCTGCACGCGCCCATCCGCCAGGACGCCGTGATCCTGGCGCGGGGAAAGGACTCGGCTGCCACGGCCGCGCTGGCGGCCTACCTTCGCGGCGACAAGGCGCGCGCCATCATTCGCAGCTACGGGTACGAGTTCTGACGATTCCGCGCAGGCTCACTTCACCACGTTCGGGAAGAACAGCTGCTCGCCGCCGATCTTGTAGCTGGCGATGACCGACTGCCCTGCGGGGGCCGTGATCCAATCGACGAACTTCTGCGCGTCGGCCGCTCTCACGTGCGGGAATTTCGCCGGGTTGACCACCATCACGCCGTACTGGTTGAACAAGCGCGTGTCGCCTTCCACCAGGATCACAAGGTCGCCCCGGTTCTTGAAGCTCAGCCAGGTGCCGCGATCGGTCAGCACGTAGCTGCTGGCCGAACTGGCGATGTTCAGCGCCTGGCCCATCCCGCAGCCGCATTCCTTGTAACCCGCCCCTCTTTTTACCGTGCCGGACTGGGCCCAGTAGCGCAGTTCGGCGGCGTGGGTGCCGCTCTTGTCGCCGCGCGAAACGAAGGGGGCATTGGCGGCGGAGATTTTCTTCAATCCCGCGAGGATGTCCTTGCCGCGCGTGCCGGCGGGATCGTCCTTGGGGCCGACCAGCACGAAGTCGTTGTACATCACGGGAAAGCGCCTGGCGGCGCCGCCCTCGGCCACGAACTTTTCCTCCGCGGCCTGGTCGTGCACGAACAGCACGTCCGCGTCGCCGCGCCGCGCCATGTCGATGGCCTGCCCGGTGCCGACGGCCACCACCCTGATGTCCAGGCCCGTGGCCTTCTTGAACTCGGGTAGCAGAAGACCGAACAGGCCGGACTGTTCGGTGGATGTGGTGGACGCCATGGTGATCGATTGCGCCATCGCGCCGCCGGCCGCCAGGGCCATGGCGGCGCATAGCCACCCGGCGCGGGACGCAGCCCGCTTTGCCGCAGCAAATGCCTTCATGTTCAAACCAACTCCCCTTTGACGAACAGATCGGCCTCGTGGGAGGCTTCACCCAGCCGCGGACCATTGAAAAACTCGTGAACCGGCAGGTCGGCCAACACGCGTCCCTGCTCCAGGTACACGACGCGGGTGGCCAGGCGCTTGACCTGGCCGAGGTTGTGGCTGGCGAAGACCAGCGTCATGCCGCCCTGCGCGAACTCCGCCATCAGCGCCTCGACCTCGCGCTTGGCATGCGGGTCCAGACTGGACGTGGGCTCGTCGAGATACAGCACATCGGGCTTGAGGCTCCAGGCGCGCGCCAGCGCCAGGCGCTGCTGCTGGCCGCCGGACAGAGTCCGCGCGCTGCGCAGCGCAGTGTCGGCCAGGCCCACGCGCCCCAGGGCCAGCAGCGCGCGCTCCTTCGCGAGCGTCCAGCGGGCGCCCCGAATCCACAGACCCAGCGCGACATTGTTCAGGACCGAAGTCCTGAGCATGTGCGGCCGCTGGAACAGCATGGCCTGGCGCTTGGCGCTGTCGCGCAATATCGAACCGCGCGCAGGCGCCACCAGTCCATGCAGCACTCTCAGCAACGTGCTCTTGCCGCTACCGTTGGATCCGATGAGGGCAATGCGCTCGCCGCCGGTTACCCGAAGATCGACGCCGGCCAATGCGTGGACCGCGCCGAAATCCACGTCCACCTCCTTGAGCTGGATCAGGCCGCTCATGCCGGAGCGCCTGCCAGCGCCAGCAGCCGGTCGTCCTTGCCGATGCGCCAGCGGCGCACCAGCGCGATCACCGCATTGAGCGCCAGGACGGCGGCCAGCAGCACGATCCCCAGCGCAAGCGCCAGCGGCAGGTCACCCTTGCTGGTTTCCAGCGCGATCGCCGTGGTCATCACGCGCGTGAAACCGTCGATGTTCCCGCCCACGATCATCACCGCGCCGACTTCGGAAATGGCGCGCCCGAACGAGGCGATCACCACGGTGAGCAGCGCATAGCGTTCGTCCCATGCCAGCAGCAGGCTGCGCAGCAACGGTCCGGCGCCCAGCGAACGCAACTGTTCGCCGGCGA
>DATMBW010000465.1:0-11695 GCA_035559095.1 Ramlibacter sp. | reverse complement strand
TCGTTCCAGAACGTCTCGATCTGGTCCACATTCAGGCCCTTGCCCCACGGCGCCGTCAGCGGCATCTGCGACGAGCAGTAGTATTCGATGTGGCATTGAGCGCACACGAACGTGCGCATCTCGCCGCGGCTGGCGTCGATGTTGGGGTCGTAGGGCTTGGCCTTGCCCGCGGTGCGCCAGCGCTCGATCGACGGGGCGAACGGGGTCGACGCTTCCGAGTTGGCCAGCCTCTGGATGCCCTGCAGGAAAGCCGGCCGCGTGACGATCAACTGCATGGTCTTCGGGTCGTGGCAATCGGCGCAGGTCACCGTATGGGCGTGACCCATGTCGTGCAGCTTCTGGTTCATTTCCTTGTAGGAAAGCTTGTAGCTCGCCTCGAAGCCCTTCATCGCATCGCCGCCGCCCATCTCGCGATACAGCGGCATCACCGACGCGTGGCAATGCAGGCACGAGCCGGTCTGCGGCTTGGTCTGGCGTTGCGTCTGCTCCTGGTCCTTGAGCATGTAAGCGTGGCCGCGGCGGTCCCGATAGTCGATCGAGAACGCGTAACCGAGGAACATCCGCTTGAGCCAAGGGTCCTTGTCGATCTTTTCCTGGGGCAACGCCTCGCTGCCGCCGTGCCCGCCGAATCGTGTGCGCGTCGTCTGCGCCGTCAGCAGGTACGCGTCGTACTGCTTGGGCCAGTTGACGCCCCACTTGGCCGGGTCGGTGGTGTCACGTGTCACTTCCACGAGGCGCGTGGTGGTCGCGACCTTGGCTTCCTGCTTGCGCTCGAAGATGTTCACCAGGAGCGCGGTGCCCGCGGCGGTGGCCACGGCCGCGACGGCGATGCTCGCCAGCAGGACCGCGGCCGACACGCCGCGTTGCGTGACAGCGATAGGGCGGAATCTGGATTTCATGGGAAACCTCCGGGTTCAGGAACTCGGTCCGCCCAGTCCGGCGCGTTCGCCGTGTCCCGCGGACAGGTGACAATGCACGCAGCGCACTTCCTCGCTGCGGCCCCGTGCCATGGCCGCCTCGTGCACCAGCGCGCGATGGCAGGCGAGACAGTTGTCCTGCAGGATGCGGGTGTTGAACGGTTTGATGGCAATGGGTTCGTCGAAGTCCTGCAGGGTGTAGGCCTTCGAGTGGTTGTAGCCGTTGAGGGCCTTGGCCACGTACTTGCCGACGAAACCCTGGGGCAAGTGGCAGTCGTTGCAGATGGCGACGTGGTGATGGCTGGACTTCTGCCATGAGTCGTACTGCGCCTGCATGATGTGGCAGTTGGCGCAGACCTTCGGGTCGGAACTCATGTACGACAGGCCCTCGGCGTAAACGAGGGTGTAGCCGCCGATGCCTACCGCCGCCCCGATCAGCATCGCCAACACCAGCAGCAATATCGTGCTGCCTGCCAGGCCTGCTTGTCGCGCTCTTCTTCTCGTTGCCACGTGGGCTCTCCGCGGCCGGCCGCCGAGTCGGCGACTGGCGGTACATGCCGCATCACTGATCATGTTTAGGTCGTGCGAGCGCGACTTTCCATGATCAAGGTCAAGGTGGGGCCGGAGGACTCGCAGCGCGGTCCGCCGTGGCAGCTCATCAGTTCAGTGCGCGCGGTTCGCGGTCAACCAGGATCGGATGAAACCGTCCGCAGTCGCGGACCGCCGTCCCTACTGCGCAGTGATCAGGGGACGTACTTGAACGACAGCGAAACGCGGGCACGGTACGCGGCGACCTTGCCGTCCTCGACTTTCATGTCGAGCTTCGTGATCTCCGCGATGCGCAGATCGCGCAGCGTTTTTGCCGCGGTTGCCACCGCGGTGCTGGCAGCATCCTCCCAGGATATCGTGCTGGTTCCCACCACGTCCACGATCTTGTAGACGCCGTCTTCTTCAGTTGCCTTGGCCATGTCAACCTCACTTCGACAGTGTTGATGATTGGAAGAAACCCGTCCGCGCCGTGCGGTAGCGCGAACCGGATGATGGTACCCCTCGCACGATCGGCCTGCCTCTGCCGTACGATCGCGGAGTAACCTGGACCCATGTTGCGGGCCTTTCTCCTTGCAAACTCATGAACCTTCCCTGGCTCGATCCCGGCGAACCTTTTCCTGAAGCGAGCGAAGCATGGGACGCATCGCAGCCCGCGCCCGGCCTGCTGGCGGCCGGCGGCGCCCTCGATGTCGACAGCCTGCACCGCGCCTACTCGGCAGGGATCTTTCCCTGGTTCAGCGAGGGCCAGCCGATCCTGTGGTGGAGCACCGATCCGCGCATGGTGCTGTTTACCGCCGAGTTCAAGCTGCACCGTTCGCTGCGCAAGTCGTTGGCGCGGTTCGCCGCCGACCCGCGCTGCGAGTTGCGCATCGATACGGCTTTTGCCGAGGTGATCCATGCCTGCTCGCTCAGCGAGCGACCGGGCCAATCCGGCACCTGGATCCTGCCGCAGATGGTCAAGGCCTACGAGGCATTCCACCGCGCCGGCTTTGCCCATAGCGTTGAGACATGGATCGGCGGGCGGCTGGCCGGCGGCCTTTACTGCGTCGCCATCGGCCAGGCCGTATTCGGCGAATCGATGTTCACGCGCGTGCCCGATGCATCGAAGATCGCGCTGGCCGGCCTCGCCGCGTTCTGCCGGCATCACGGCATTGCGGCCATCGATTGCCAGCAGAACACGCAACACCTGGCTTCACTGGGTGCGCGCGAAATTCCGCGCGACGAATTCGTGGCGCAAGTCTCACAAAACACCAGTAAACCGCCTGTGCCGTGGCGGTTCGACCCCGTATACTGGAACGCATATCTGCCGCCGAATCCAACAGCGTGACACACCTCAAGGATCTTCCGCTACAGACTCTGCAGTTCTATGCGACGGCGCCCTACCCGTGCAGCTACCTGCCGGGCAAGCAAGCCCGCTCGCAGGTGGCCACCCCCAGCCACCTGATCCATAACGACGCCTATTCGGATCTGGTCATCAACGGTTTTCGCCGCAGCGGCATGTTCACGTACCGGCCGTACTGCGACGGGTGCCGCGCCTGCGTTCCGCTTCGAGTGCTCAGCGAGCAGTTCCGCCCCGACCGCAGCCAGCGCCGCGCCTGGGCCCGCCACCAGAACCTGCAGGCCCGCGTGCTCAAGCTGTGCTTCGTGCCCGAGCATTACCACCTGTACCTGCGCTACCAGACGGGCCGCCACGCGGGCGGCGGCATGGACCACGACAGCATCGACCAGTACACCCAGTTCCTGCTGCAAAGCCGGGTCAACTCGCGCCTGGTGGAGTTTCGCGAAACCAGGCCGGACGGCTCGGCCGGTGCGTTGCGGATGGTGTCGATCCTCGACGTGCTCAATGACGGCATCTCGGCTGTCTACACGTTCTACGAGCCCGAGGGCGCGGCCAGTTATGGCACGTACAGCGTCCTGTGGCAAATCGAGCAGGCCCGGCGTTTGCGGTTGCCGCACGTCTATCTGGGCTACTGGATCGGCCAGAGCCCGAAGATGAATTACAAGGCGCGCTTCGTTCCGCACGAAGTCCTGGTGGACGGTCATTGGGTTGCAGGTGGCTGCGGTCACTGACGCGCTTGTGGGTTTCCCGAGGCAGCGAATTCTGATTTCACATGATAAAATTCGGCTTGTTTAATTCCGCCGAACTTTTGCCATGAGAAAAATCGACGCCGGCGCGCCCGCGACTCCTACCATCCAGGTGATCGAACGCATGTTCGCTCTGATCGACGTGCTGGCCTCCCGTGAGGAGGCCGTGTCGCTCAAGGAGATCAGCGAAAAAACCGGGCTGCACCCTTCCACCACCCACCGCATCCTCAACGACCTTGCCACGGGCCGCTTCGTGGATCGGCCCGAGGCCGGAAGCTACCGGCTGGGGATGCGGCTGCTGGAACTGGGGAACCTGGTCAAGGGACGGCTGAATGTGCGTGATGCGGCATTGACGCCCATGCGCGAACTGCACAAGGCGATCCAGCAGCCAGTCAACCTGAGCATGCGCCAGGGCGATGAGATCGTTTACATCGAGCGCGCCTACAGCGAGCGATCGGGCATGCAGGTGGTACGCGCGATCGGCGGCCGCGCGCCGCTGCACCTGACTTCCACAGGCAAGCTGTTCCTGGCGGCCGACGATCCGCAGCGCGTGCGCGCCTATGCCACCCGCACGGGCCTGGCCGGGCACACCAAGAACAGCATCACGCAACTGCCCGTTCTCGAGCGTGAGCTGGCGAAGGCACGCCAGTACGGCATCGCGCGCGACAACGAGGAGCTGGAACTCGGCGTGCGGTGCATGGCCGCCGGAATTTACGACGACCAGAGCAAGCTGATCGCGGGCCTTTCGATTTCCGCGCCGGCGGACCGGCTGGACGAAGGCTGGCTCAACAAGCTGCAGTCCACCGCCAACGAGATTTCGTCGGCGTTGGGGCACAAGACTCCCAACATCAAAGCGGCTTGACCCATCAAAGGACACGGCCCCAAAGGGGCCGTGTTTAGTGTTGGAGCGTAGCGGTTAACCGTTGACCTGGCGAATGACCGTCTCGGCCCCGGGCGCTATCAGCGGATTGGACTCCACCCAGCGGCGCACGCGTTCCGCGTCGCCGATCCGGCTGAGCTTGCCCGCCGAATCCAGGAACACCATGATGAGTTTGCGGCCGGCTATCTTGGCTTGCATCACGAGGCACTGGCCCGCTTCGGAGATGTAGCCGGTCTTCTGCAAGCCGATATCCCAATCGGGGTTCTTGACCAGCCGGTTGGTATTCTTGTACTGCAGCGTGCGGTTGCCTACCGCCACCTGATGGCCCGGCGAGGTGCTGAGTTCGCGCAGCACGGCATCGTTGTAAGCGGTGTTCACCAACGTTGCGAGGTCATGGGCGCTGGACTGGTTCTGGCTGGACAGGCCCGTGGGCTCCACGTAACGCGTGTCGTTCATCCCGAGCAACCTGGCCTTCGCGTTCATGGCCGAGACAAAGGCATTGAGGCCGCCTGGATAGGTGCGGCCCAATGCGTGCGCCGCGCGGTTCTCGCTCGACATCAGCGCCAGGTGCAGCAATTCGCCGCGCGTCAGCATGGCGCCGACCCTCAGGCGCGAGCTGCTGCCCTTTTCCGTGTCCACGTCGTCCTGCGTGATCGTGACCGTTTCGTCCATCGGCAGCTTGGCTTCACTGATGACCAGGCCAGTCATGAGCTTGG
Organism: Ramlibacter sp.; assembly: GCA_035559095.1. Taxonomy (GTDB): domain Bacteria; phylum Pseudomonadota; class Gammaproteobacteria; order Burkholderiales; family Burkholderiaceae_C; genus Ramlibacter. The sequence goes on along the minus strand of DATMBW010000465.1, from coordinate 6,548 downwards.
TGAGGGATGCGATCGGCAGCACGGCCGAGTCGTTCTTGCTGAACAGCACTTCACGCGTGTCCTGGTCGATCACCAGCGCGACGCTGGATTTCAGGTCGAGCTGGTCCTGCACCGAATGCAGGCCGGCAAGGCGCCCATAGGAAGGCCGCGTGGGCACCGCAGCCAATCGCACGACCGATTGGCCCTTGCCGGCTGAGAACGAACGCATGACCCGCTTGCCCGCGCTGGCATGTATTTTCTTGCCCGTTGCTTGCACCTTCTTGACCGGACCGCCCTTGGGGGGAGCGGCATCTGCTACTGCGGGCGCCAATCCGATGAAGAGGGCGGCCATGGCGGCCGACTGGACGAAACGGCGCAGGATCTTGCTCATCGCAGACTTTGCTGTGCGGTGCATCAGGACTCCATTTCGCAACAAGGACTCGCGGAGTTTACCAAGAAGAAAAAATTACACAAGATCAATGACTTATGTAACTTTCCTAATTCAGTACCGGAATTATAGGGATAGCCCTTATCCTTGTGCGGCCAACCTTTCGGTTTTATTTTGTAATTTGTTCAGAGCGCTCAGATACGCCTTGGCCGAAGCCACCACGATGTCCGGGTCCGCGCCCACGCCGTTGACCACCCGACCGGAGTTCTGCAGCCGAACCGTGACCTCGCCCTGGCTTTCGGTCGAACCGCTGATGGCGTTGACCGAATAGAGCACCATCTCCGCCCCGCTCCTGACATACGCTTCGATGGCCTTCAACGAGGCATCGACCGGACCGTTGCCGTCCGACTCGCTGCGCACTTCCTTTCCCTCGACCGTGAAGACGATGACCGCGTGGGGTCGTTCGCCGGTCTCGCTGTGCTGCGCCAGGGAGACAAACCCGAATTGCTCCTGATGGTGGATCACGCTTTCATCGCTGACCAGCGCCAGGATGTCCTCATCGAAGATATCGCTCTTGCGGTCGGCCAGTTCCTTGAACTTGGTGAAAGCCGCATTCACATCCGCTTCGCTGTCCAGCGCCACGCCCAGCTCCTGCAGCCGCTGCTTGAACGCATTGCGGCCCGAGAGCTTGCCCAGCACGATCTTGTTGGTGCTCCAGCCCACGTCCTCGGCGCGCATGATCTCGTAGGTGTCACGTGCCTTGAGCACGCCGTCCTGGTGGATGCCGCTGGCGTGGGCGAACGCATTCGCGCCGACCACCGCCTTGTTCGGCTGGACCACGAAGCCGGTGGTCTGGCTGACCATGCGGCTGGCCGCGACGATGTGCCGGGTGTCGATGCCGACATCCAGCCCGAAATAGTCGCGCCGGGTCTTCACGGCCATGACGACCTCTTCCAGCGAGCAGTTGCCGGCGCGCTCGCCCAGTCCGTTGATCGTGCACTCGACCTGCCGCGCGCCGCCGGTCTTGACGCCGGCCAAGGAATTGGCGACGGCCATGCCGAGGTCATTGTGGCAATGCACCGACCAGACGGCCTTGTCGGAATTGGGGATGCGCTCGCGCAGCGTCTTGATGAATTGCCCGTACAGCTCGGGCACGGCGTAGCCCACGGTGTCGGGCACGTTGATCGTGGTCGCGCCCTCGGCGATCACCGTTTCCAGCACCTTGCACAGGAAGTCCATGTCGCTGCGATAGCCGTCCTCGGGCGAGAACTCGATGTCGGCGCACAAGTTACGGGCAAAGCGCACCGACTGCTTGGCCTGCTCCAGGACCTGCTCGGGCGTCATGCGCAGCTTTTTCTCCATGTGCAGCGGCGAGGTCGCGATGAAGGTGTGGATGCGGGCGCGCTGCGCCCCCTTCAGCGCCTCCGCCGCCCGCGAGATGTCGCGGTCATTGGCGCGCGACAGCGAACAGATGGTGGAGTCCTTGATGGCGTGGGCAATGGCCTGCACCGCGTCGAAGTCGCCGATGGAACTCGCGGCAAAGCCGGCCTCGATCACATCGACCTTCAGGCGCTCGAGCTGGCGCGCGATGCGCAGCTTCTCGTCCTTGGTCATCGAGGCGCCAGGCGACTGCTCGCCGTCGCGCAAGGTCGTGTCCAAAATGATCAGTTTGTCTGCCATAACGGGCTCCTGCTATCCATTGTCCGGCTCAACCATGTGCGCCATGACGGCTGGACGCGCCTTTTTCGCGCGCCTGTGTCCGCTGCAGGCCGGAAACGATGGCCTTGAGCGATGCCGAAACGATATTCGAATCCATCCCCACGCCAAACAGCGTCTGCGCGCCGATGCGCAGCTCGAGGTAGGCCACGGCCCTGGCGTCGGCACCCGAGCCGATCGCATGCTCATGGTAGTCGAGTACGCGAATGGGCTGGCCGCAGGCGGCGCCCAGCGCTTGCACGAAGGCATCGATCGGTCCGTTGCCGGCGCCCTGGATGCTCAGGCACCGGCCCGACACTTCCACATCGGCCGCCAGCCTGACGAGCTTGCCGGCCACGCCTTGCGCCTCTTCCAGCAACTGGTGGCGCGGGGACGCGATGCTGCGGATGCCGTACTCGCGCTCGAACAACTCGAAAAGATCCTGCGCGGTCAACTCCTTGCCGGTCGCGTCCATCACGGTCTGCACCACCTGGCTGAATTCGATCTGCAGGCGGCGCGGCAACTCCAGGCCGTACTCGCTCTCGAGCAGGTACGAAATGCCGCCCTTGCCCGACTGGCTGTTGACACGAATCACCGCCTCGTAGCTGCGGCCCAGGTCCTTGGGGTCCAGCGGCAGATAGGGCATGTCCCAGATCTCGCCCTCCTTGCGTGCGGCGAAGGCCTTCTTGATCGCGTCCTGGTGCGAGCCTGAAAACGAGGTGTAGACCAGATCGCCGGCGTAGGGATGCCGCGGGTGGACGGGCAGCTGGCTGCAGTGCTCCACCGTGCGGCGGATCTCGTCGATGTCGGAGAAGTCCAGGCCCGGAGCGATGCCCTGCGAATAGAGATTCAGCGCGACGTTCACCAGGTCGAGGTTGCCGGTGCGCTCGCCGTTGCCGAAGAGGCAGCCTTCGAGGCGGTCAGCGCCGGCCATCACCGCGAATTCGCCGGCCGCCGTCCCGGTCCCGCGGTCGTTGTGGGGATGGACCGACAGCACGATCGCATCGCGCCGCGCCAGGTTGCGGTGCATCCATTCGATCATGTCGGCGAAGACATTGGGTGTGGAGTGCTCCACCGTGGACGGCAGGTTGATGATGCACTTGTGCCCGGCCGTCGGCCGCCACACCTCGGTCACTGCGTCGACCACCCGCTTGGAAAACGCCAAGTCCGTTCCGGAAAACATCTCGGGCGAGTACTCGAATGTCCAATGCGTTCCCGGCTGCTGCGCGGCAAATTCCGTGAACAGGCGCGCCTGGCTGGTGGCCAGCTCGATGATGCCGTCCTCGTCCAGGCCCAGCACCACCTTGCGCATCACCGGCGCCGTGGCGTTGTACAGGTGCACGATCACGCGGTTCGCGCCCTGGAGCGCCTCGAACGTGCGTCGGATCAGGGGTTCGCGCGCCTGGGTCAGCACCTGGATCGTGACGTCGGCGGGGACCAGGTCCTCGTCGATCAGCTTGCGGATGAAATCGAACTCGGTCTGCGACGCGGACGGGAACCCGACCTCGATTTCCTTGAAGCCGATCTTCACCAGCATCTCGAACATCCGCAGTTTGCGGGTAACGTCCATGGGTTCGATCAGCGCCTGGTTGCCGTCGCGCAGGTCCACGCTGCACCAGACGGGCGGCCGGCTCAGCACGGCGTCCGGCCAGGTGCGGTCGGTGAGGCGCACCGGCGCGTAGGGACGGTACTTGCTGGCGGGATTGTTCAACATGATCATCTCTCGTCGGTTCGGGCAGAACCAGCAGCCCAAAGAAAAACGGCCCGCTGCTGGTGCAAACGGGCCGTGTCAGGTGTACGCGTGCGCTACCGTCTCCGCCCGTCGGGGGATAGCAGTAGGGCCAGCGAAATTCGGTTCATGGACGCCAATGTAGCACAACCGGCCCCGTTCGCGCCGTCCCGGCGCGCGCCGGGAATGCCCAATCGCCTATTTGTGCAGGCCCCGCTCGTCCGGCTCGTCGGTCGACGTGCTGATCACGCTGGTCTGCTGCCCATTGGCCTTGCGCCAGAGATAAAGGGCGTAACCGCTGAGGCCGTAGACGACGAACAGGCCGAACAGCACGATCGGAGGATCGATATTGATCGCTGCTATGCCCAGGGCGATCAGGACGATCACCGCAAAGGGCACGCTTTTCTTCATCTGCACGTCCTTGAAGCTGTAGAACGGCACATTGGTCACCATGGTCAGGCCGGAATAGAGCGCCACGCCGAACATCGCCCAGGCCACGTCCGCACCTTTGACGCCCATGTCATTCATCACCCAGATGAAGCCCGCCACCAGGGCCGCGGCGGCCGGCGAAGGAAGGCCCTGGAAATAGCGCTTGTCGACCACCGCCGTGTTGACGTTGAAGCGGGCAAGCCGCAGCGCGGCGCACGCGCAGTAGACAAAGGCGGCGATCCAGCCCCAGCGGCCCAGGTTCTTGAGCCCCCAGACGTAGGCAATGAGCGCCGGCGCCGCGCCGAAGGACACCATGTCGGACAGCGAGTCCATCTGCTCGCCGAACGCGCTTTGGGTATTGGTCATGCGGGCGACCCGCCCGTCGAGGCTGTCGAGAACCATCGCGCTGAACACGCCGACCGCCGCCATGTCGAAGCGCCCGTTCATCGCCATCACCACCGCGAAAAAGCCGCCGAACAGCCCCGCCAGCGTGAACAGGTTGGGCAGGATGTAGATCCCCTTGCGGCGCTTGCGCACCACGATGCCCTCGGCGGGCTGGGTAGAGGGCGAATCGTTACCGTCGTGCATCGGGCAAGTGTAAGAGGAAAAACAAAGGCCGCCCTAGGGACGGCCTTGGCGCAATCTTGTCATTGCGGGCTTGACCCGCAATCCATGCCGCTGATGGACGGCCTGGATGCCGGGTCAAGCCCGGCATGACACTGCATCAGTTCTTCGTCTGGTCCACCAGCTTGTTCTTCTTGATCCACGGCATCATGGCGCGCAGCGTCTCGCCCACGGTCTCGATCTGGTGTTCGGCCGTCAGTCGGCGGCGCGACAGCAGCGTGGGGGCGCCGGCACGGTTTTCCAGGATGAAGCTCTTGGCGTATTCGCCCGACTGGATGTCCTTCAGGCACTGCTTCATCGCCTGCTTGGTCGCTTCGGTGACGATCTTCGGTCCGGTCACGTATTCGCCGTATTCGGCGTTGTTGGATATCGAGTAGTTCATGTTGGCGATGCCGCCTTCATAGATCATGTCCACGATCAGCTTGAGCTCGTGCAGGCACTCGAAGTACGCCATCTCGGGTGCGTAGCCGGCTTCCACCAGCGTCTCGAAACCCGCCTTGATCAGTTCCACGGTGCCGCCGCACAGCACGGCCTGCTCGCCGAAGAGGTCCGTCTCCGTTTCTTCGCGGAAACTGGTCTCGATGATGCCGGCCTTGCCGCCGCCGTTGGCCATGGCATACGACAGCGCCAGGTCGCGGGCGCGCCCGCTCTTGTCCTGATGCACCGCGACCAGTTGCGGCACGCCGCCACCCTGGGTGTAGGTGTGGCGCACAGTGTGGCCCGGTGCCTTGGGCGCCACCATCCACACGTCCAGGTCGGCGCGCGGCGTGACGAAGCCGTAGTGCACGTTGAAGCCATGGGCGAACACCAGCGAGGCGCCCTGCCGGATGTGGGGCTCGACATCGCCCTTGTAGACCGAAGCGATCTGCTCGTCGGGCAACAGGATCATCACCACGTCGGCGGACTTCACCGCGTCGGCGACTTCAGCCACCTTCAGGCCGGCCTTCTCCACCTTCGGCCAGCTCGCGCCGCCCTTGCGCAGGCCGACCACCACCTTGACGCCGCTGTCGTTGAGGTTCTGCGCATGCGCGTGGCCCTGGGAGCCGTAGCCGATGATGGCGACCGTCTTGCCCTTGATCAGGCTCAGGTCACAGTCCTTGTCGTAATAAACCTTCATTGTCTTTCTCTCCAAAAAAGTGAAAATCAAACCACGCTACGCGGGGTGGGTCATACCCGCAACACCCGCTCGCCGCGGCCGATGCCGCTGGAGCCGGTGCGGACCGTTTCAAGAATGGCGCTGCGATCGATCGCCTCCAGGAAGGCGTCGTTCTTGCCCTGGTCGCCGGTCAGCTCGATGGTGTAGCTCTTCTCGGTGACGTCGATGATGCGGCCGCGGAAAATGTCGGCCATGCGCTTCATCTCCTCGCGCTCCTTGCCGACGGCTCGCACCTTGACCATCATGAGCTCGCGCTCTGTGTAGGCGCCCTCGGTGAGGTCCACCACCTTGACGACCTCGATCAGGCGGTTCAGATGCTTGGTGATCTGCTCGATCACGTCGTCCGAGCCGGTGGTCTGGATCGTCATGCGCGACAGCGACGGGTCTTCCGTCGGCGCCACCGTCAGCGATTCGATGTTGTAGCCGCGGGCCGAGAACAGCCCCACGACGCGCGAGAGGGCGCCAGGCTCGTTTTCCAGCAATACCGCAATGATGTGTTTCATGAATGATTCCTCTTTTCGGTGCCCTCCCCGCCCGGCGGTAACCGG
>DATMBW010000464.1:0-4078 GCA_035559095.1 Ramlibacter sp. | reverse complement strand
CGATGTCCCAGAGGATGTCGTCGACATCTTCGATGCCCAACGAGAGCCGGACCATGTCGGGCCGTACGCCAGCTGGCGGTGGGTGGTGGAAGCCGGGTGGATCACCAGCGTCTTGGCGTCTCACACCGTGGGATAACGTTGTCGTTGCGGGCTTGACCCGCAATCCATGGATCCCGGACCAAGTCCGGGATGACAACCATGAGAGTCCGGGCCGTCAGGACGCGTATTTGACCGAACAGCCGTAGGGCCGGGTGACGGCCGCGCTCACGGGCTTGCCCGCCAGCGCTTCGTTCAGTCCCTGCCGCACGTAGTTGACGGCTTTGCCGATGTCGGCGGGATCGCTGGACGGGATGCTGTCGATGCCGCCCGCGTAAATCAGCCGGCCCTGCGGGTCCACGATGTACATGTGCGGCGTGGTGCGCGCGCCATAGGCTTTGCCGGCCGTGCCTTCTTCGTCCAGCAGCGTGGCCGTGGGCTGCGCCTTGCGCGCGTTCTGCCAGGCCACGAGGCTGGCCGGCTCCATGTACTCGCTGCTCGACTTGCCGGTGGAGTTGATGGCCAACCAGACCACGCCCTTGTCCACGGCTTCGCGCTGGATCGCCGGCATGTTGCCGCTGTCGTAGTGCTTGCGCACGTACGGACAGCCCGGGTTGGTCCACTCCAGCACCACGTGCTTGCCGCGGAAGTCGCTGAGCTTGACGGCCTTGCCGCTGGCGTCCCTGAGCGCGAAGTCTGGCGCGCTCTGGCCGACCGCCGGCGCGGCCTGCAGCGACGCGGCTACAACGAGAGCCGAAAAGCCCAGAACGGTCTGACGCAACATCATCATGAACGGCTCCTAAGGTTGGGCGATGAGCGCGCGCACATCCTCCACACTCAGCACTTCCGACAACACCACCGGCGGCTTGCCCTTGCCGTAGAAGACGTAGACGGGCACGCCGTTGCGGCCCAACTGGGCCAGTGCGGCGGTGATGGCGGGATCGCGCCGGGTCCAGTCGGCGCGCAGCAGGGCGACGTTGCTGGCCGCCAGGTCGGCCAGCAGATCGGGGCGCTCCAAAGTCGTTTTCTTGTTGTACTGGCAGGTCACGCACCAGGCGGCGGTGAAGTCCACGAACACCGGCTGGCCCGCCGCGATCAGTTGATCGACGCGGCCCGGCTCCCAGGCTTGCCAGCCGCTGCCATCGCTGCGCGCCACCTGCTGCGCCGGAATCTTCGTGACATTGGGGCCGGCGGCCCATGCAAGCAGGCCCAGAAAGACCAGCGAAATCGAGGCGATCACGCCGCGCGTGACGCCCCGCAATGTCAGGGCCCAGACCAGCATGCTCAGCGCCACCAGCAGGCCCAGCAAGGCGCCCGCGCCGTCGATGCCGCTTTGCTGGCCCAGCACCCACACCAGCCAGGCCACGGTGGCGAACATCGGGAAGGCCATGAGCGTGCGGAACGTGGCCATCCAGGGGCCCGGCCGCGGCAGCAGGACCGCGACAGCGGGGATCCAGCCGGCCACCAGATACGGCAGCGCCATGCCCACGCCGATGGCCACGAACACGAGCAGCGCCTGCACCGCCGGCAGGCCGATCGCAAAGCCCAGCGAAGCGCCCATGAACGGCGCCGTGCATGGCGAGGCGACGGCGACCGCCAGCACGCCCGAAAGGAATGAATTGACGACCGGATGCCGCGCTTCCAGCGAAGCAATGCTCGAAGGCAGGAAGGCGCGGAATTCGAACAGCCCGGCCAGGTTCAGCCCGATCAAGGTGAACAGGGCGGCCAACGTCGCCACCACCACCGGCGACTGCAGCTGGAAGCCCCAGCCGAGCTGCTCACCCGCCGCGCGCAAGGCCAGCATCAATGCGCCCAGCGCCGCGAACGAGACAATCACGCCGGCGCTGTAAGCGAGCCCGCTCACGCGGTGCCCGCGCCGGTCGTCCGCATGGCGGGTGAACCCCACGACCTTGATCGCCAGGATGGGAAAGACGCATGGCATGAGGTTCAGGATGAGCCCGCCGAGCAGGGCACCCAGCAGCGCCGCGGCGAGCGAGAGCGAAGGCGTGGCCGGGCCCGTGGTGCCGGTGCCGCCCCCGGCGGGACCGGTGGCGCCGCGCAGCGCCGCCTGAAGCGCGGGAGAGACACCCGTGGGAGCGGTCACCGCCGGCCATTCGCCGCTCACCTTGGCTTCGGTGCGCCAGCCGTCGTTTCCGAGCGCCAGCACGATCGGCATCACCGTGGGGCTGCGCGCGCGCTGGCCCGACAGGGGAACGCGTGCGGTCCAGGCATCCCCCTCCCAAGCCTGGGTCCACTTGGCGGCGGGTTCGATCACTTCGCCGGTTTCCGGGAAGAACTCCAGGGTCTTGCCGCGCAGTGCCGCGGGCAGGCCGCTCACACTCACTGCGAGCGCGTTGCCTTCGACCTGCACCTTGCTCTCGCCGGCCAGCGACTTGGGCTGGGCCGCGAAACTGGCCTGGAAGGCCGCGCCGTTGGCGGCCGTGGTGCTCTTGACCGGGACCTTGAGCGAGAACTCGCCCTCTTCGGGAACGCACTCGATCCGGCAGATCAGCCAATTGGCCTTCAGCTTGACGTCGAGATCGCCGCCCAGCAGCGGCGGCTTGAATTCGGGTGTGATCGTCAGCGGCACCGGGAGCAGGACGGTGCCTTCGTAACCGTAATTGGCCAGCGTGCCGACCGGTATTTTCTTGGGCACCGGCCAGGCAATCTCGCCGGCGAGCACGCCCGGCGGCAACGTCCACTGCAGCTGCGTCGGCAAGCCCGAGTCGCCCGAATTCTTCCAGTAGGTGTGCCATTCGGGCTGGTGCGCCAGTTGCAGGCCGACCCAAACCTGTTTGCCTGGGGCCACCCCGTCGGGGGCATGCGCCATCAGTTCGGCCCGCACCCGCTCGGTGGTGGCAACGCTCTTGGCGCCCATCTGGGCGGCGGCGCTTGTGGGCAGGAGAAGGGAGGCCGTCAACAGGACAGCGGACAGGAGGGGGAAAGTCATCATCAAAGTGTCTGAGGTCGGCCGTGGGGTGAAGTTCCTTCAGGCAAAGCCCAGGACCACGCGCCGGGTCGTGGCGCTCTTCTTCTCGATTTTGGTCACGATCACCGCGCCGATTTCGGCCGTGCTGGCCACGTGGGTGCCGCCGCAGGGCTGGAAATCGATCGGTGCCTCGCCGCCGATGCGGATGGTGCGGATGCGCCCCGTGCCGCGCGGCGGCTGCACCGACATGCTCTTGACCAGGGCCGGGTTGGCGTCCAGTTCCTCCTCGGCGATGGAGCCCACCGCCACGGGATGACCGGCAGCCACCAGGCGGGCGATGCCCTCAGTGAGTGCTTCCTTGTCCAGAGGATCGGTCATGTTGAAGTCCAGCCGCGCATAGTCGGGCGTGATCGAGCAGCCGTTGACCAGTTGCGGCACCAGATGGCACAGCAGGTGAGTGGTCGTGTGGAAGCGCATCAACTTGTGGCGGCGGGCCCAGTCGACGCGGGCGGTGACGGGGTCCCCGGGCCTGAGCCGGGCCAGAACCGCGTCCTGGCCCGGCGCGGGTTGATGGCAGATGTCCGCTGTCGGCCGGCCCTCGGGGTCCTTGCCCTTGCGCGTGTCGGCGATCATCAGCTCGCTGCCGTCCGCCAGGACCAGTGCGCCACTGTCGCCGGCCTGGCCCCCGCCCACGGGATAGAACACGGTCCGATCGAGCACGATGCCCGGCTCGCCAATGGCGGTGACGATGGCCGTGCATTCTTTCAAGTAGGCGTTTTCGCGGAAGAGCTCATGTGTCATGGCCTCCATTTTCGCGGTTTCGACCTACAGACGCCCCAGTGGGGCGTTCGGAGACTCCAGGAACGATGGATTACCGATGGATGCCGCTGCTGGTGAGCGCCGCGTTGGCCGGATGCGGCGAAACGGCGCGCCTGCCTCCCGGCGCCGACGAAGGGCCCCATCCGACGCTGCCCTCGCCGGTCAAGACGCTGCTGCCCACCGTGAACGTCGCCCCGACCCAGGGCTGGCCGCAGGCCGCAGCACCGCGGGCGCTGCCCGGGTTCAAGGTGACGGCGCTGGAGCGCGGGCTGGAGCATCCGCGCTGGATTTACG
>DATMBW010000463.1:0-7246 GCA_035559095.1 Ramlibacter sp. | reverse complement strand
TGCAGCACCTGACCGAGGCCCTGAACAGCGGCATCGCGCTCAAGCGCCGCATCATCGAAGACCTGCGGCCCTCTTCGCTGGCCAATCTGGGCCTGACGGCATCACTGGAAATCCTGGCGCGCGAATTTTCCGAACGTTCCGGCATGGAGGTCATGACCAGCGTGGAGCAGACGGAACTGGACGACTCGCGCCAGCTGACCGTCTATCGGCTGGTCCAGGAGTCGCTCACCAACGTGGGCAAGTACGCTGAAGCCAAACAGGTGGACATCAGCGTCCGCAACTACGGCAATCACGTCGAAGTGGACATCAAGGACGACGGCAAGGGCTTCAACGTCGCGGAGATCCGCGCTGCCACCCACGGCCTGGCCGGCATGCGCCATCGCGTGGAAGCCTCGGGCGGGCGGCTGACGGTGATCTCCGCGCCGGGCAACGGGACCCGCATTTCGGCCGTGCTGCCCAAAGGCGCGGCGGCCGCCTGAAGCGCGCGGCCGTTTCCGAAACCTCCCCTCCGGCCGTCGGCCCCGTCCTACAAACGGCCATCTCTCCAACCGACAAGCAGTTACGCCCGCCGCTGATCAACGGCGGATGACGTGGCGGCCTACCCTTGTCCCAAGGCGTTTTGCGCCGGCGGCCAAGCGTCGGAACCCGCGCATCCCGCGAAGGAGATGGACATGTTGCATTACGCCATTGTGTTCCTGGTGATCGCTCTGATCTCGGCCCTGTTCGGCTTTGGCGGCATCGCCGCCGGAGCGGTGGAGATCGCGAAGATCCTGTTCTTCATCTTCGTGATCATGGCCGTCGTCGCTTTCGTCATCAGCCTGGGGCGCAAGGGTTAGCGTTGCGCCACAACCTGTTTTCGCGGGGCCGCAAGCCCCGCGCCATCCACCTAGAGAGGACTCAAATGATGACCCCGACCAGCAAATCACTGAGCGCAGAAGCTTCCGGTTATGCCGACGACGCGCTGGGCGCCACCGGCCATGCCCTGGACGTCGCCAGCCAGGCGCTGGACAAAGCGGGCGAGAAAGTGCGGGACCTGCGCTACGGCGCCGCCGACCTCGCGCGCCGGGGCGCGACCAGCGTCAGCGACGCGACGACCGCGGCGCAACGGCAACTGGGCCAATATGCCCAGGCCACGGGACGCTACGTCGCCGAGCAGCCGGTCAAGTCGGCGCTGATCGCCGCCGCCATCGGGGCCGCTGTCGCCGCGCTGGTGCTGGCGGTGCGCCGCAACCGGCGCGACTACTACTGAGGCCCCGCGCCCGAGGACGGCACGGTGCATCCCATTTTTTCGGTGCTGATCACGCGCCCGGAACTGGTGATGAACCATGTCGCCGGCTACGCGGCCCTGGTGCAGGAAGAGGCATCGACCGTCGGCGTGGAGGTGGCCAAGCGTGCCATCGCGTGGGGAGTCGCCGTGCTGGCCCTGGTCGTGTTCCTGGTGCTGGCGGGCGTGGCGGTGATGCTCGGCGCCATGCACGGAGCGTTCCACTGGGTTCTCGTTGCCGCGCCCGGCGCCGCGTTGCTGGTATCCGTTGCGGCCTGGACCGTCGCGCGGCAGCGATTGCCGGCCAAGGCCTTCGCCGAACTGAAAGCCCAGCTCGATGCCGACGCTCAGGCCTTGCGCGCCGTCGGGGCGCGTACATGAGCGATGCCGCCGACAGGCTTGCGAAATCCCGGCTGGCCATCATCGCCCAGATCGAGCGGCGCGAGCACGGCAAGAGCCGTGGCGAGGCGCGGGAACGGCACAAACCCGCGCCGGACGTCAATGGCGAGCCGCAAGATGAAATCGGGGGCCGCGCGGGCCGATGGTTCGCCCGCGGCAGGCACGCCCTGCGGACCTGGTGGCGCTACCACCCCGCGCACATGGGACTGGAGCTGGCCACACCCGCCCTGTCGGCCTACGCGGGCAGGAAACCGCTGCAGTTCCTGGGTATCGCGGCCGCGGTCGGCATGGCGGTGGTGGTCGCGCGTCCCTGGCGACTGATATCGATCACGGGCCTGCTGATGGCGATCGCGAAATCTTCGCGGTTATCGACCGTGCTGCTGTCGGCACTGTCGGCGGCAGGCGACCAGACGGACCACCAATCGTCCGAATGAACGCAAGCCGGACGGCGCGGTGCGGCTGTCCGGGGAGCAAAGTGGGAAGCCTCGGCACCGAAACAATTCGACCAATTCAAGGAGAAAGCCATGAAATACGCCCGAGCCCTTGCATTCGCCGCCCTGGCGGGTGCCACCATCGTCACCACCGGATGCTCCGTCATCCGCGAGCAGGAAACTGTGGGCGCCTATGTCGACGACGCCGGCATCACCACCGCGGTGAAGGCCAAGTTCGTCGAGGACAAGACCGTGGATGCCGGCGCCATCAAGGTGGAAACGCTCAATGGCGCCGTCTCGCTGTCGGGCTTTGCCAAGTCCAACGCCGAAAAGGCCCAGGCCGAATACCTCGCGCGCAACACCAAGGGCGTGCGCCAGGTGCTCAACAAACTCACCGTGCGGCCCTGAAGCGGCGGCGCGGGCGCGGCCGGCCGCCACGCCGGCTTGAGGGCAGGCCACCGCCGGGACTGCCAATGGCCCGTTTCGCGCGAAACGGGATTGGCAACCCCGGCCGCGCCTGCCTTTCCATGGGAGAGCGCATCACCGATGAAAACCTTTCGTTGCGACCATTGCGGCCACCCGCTGTTCTTCGAGAATGTGCAATGCCTGCAATGCGGCAGTGCGCTGGCTTTCCTGCCGGACCGGCTCGCCTTGTGCGCGATCGAGCCGGATGCGGGCGGCCGCGGGCTCTGGCGCCGCAAGACCCGGCAGCAACGCAAGCCCGAATCCACGCTGTATCGGCTCTGCCGCAACCACACCGAGTACCAGGCCTGCAACTTCGCGGTACCGGCGGCCGACCCGAATGTCCTGTGCGCCTCGTGCCGGCTGACCCGCCTCCTTCCGGACCTGTCGGTGCCGGAGAACCGGCAGCGCTGGTACCGCATCGAAGTCGCCAAGCGCCGGCTGTTCTATACGCTGGCCAAGCTCGGCCTGGTGGCGGTGGCGCCGACCGGCGCGCAGCGCGACGGGCCGGTCTTCGAATTCCTGGCCGACCTGCCGGGCCAGCAGGTGCTGACCGGCCATTGCGAGGGCGTGATCACGCTGAACATCGCCGAAGCCGACGACGCGCAGCGCGTGCAGCGGCGCCTGACCCTGCACGAGCCGTACCGCACGCTGCTGGGACACCTGCGGCACGAGTCGGGCCACTACTACTGGAACCCGCTGGTCGGGAACACGGGCCGGCTCGACGCCTTTCGGGACCTGTTCGGCGATGAAAGGGCCGACTACAAGCGGGCCCTGGATGCGCACTACGCTGCGGGTGGAGCACCTGTTAACTGGCAGGACCAGTATGTCAGTGCATACGCGACAGCACATCCCTGGGAAGACTGGGCCGAGACGTGGGCCCACTACCTGCACATGGTGGACCTGCTGGAAACCGCCGCGTCATTCAGCACGCGCGTGGCCGTGCCCGGCGGCCACGAGGCAGACGTCGAAGAGGTAGCCAACCCGTTCGAAACCGGCCCCGGCGATTTCGATCAGCTCGTGCAGCAGTGGGTCCCGGTCACGCTATTGCTCAACAGCCTGAACCGCGGCCTGGGACAGGACGACGCCTATCCTTTCGCGCTGGCGACGGGCGCATTGAAAAAACTGCGCTTCGTGCACGACCTGATCCAGTCCTCGGCGTCCGGCATGACCGGCGGCCAGCCTGCTTCCATGCGCGGCACGTCCGAAGCGCAATGGGCGAGTGGGTCCGTGGCGCAGGCCTGAAAGCGATCAAGGGCCACGGAAGTGGCCCTTGATCCGGTCAAACGGGCCTGGCGGTGATGCGGTGCGGCCCGCCGCTGGCAATCAGCCAGCCTTGACCGTCAACTTGTTGTTCACCGAACTCACGCCCTTGACGGTCCGGGCGATTTCAGTGGCGCGCTCCCGGGCGCCGTCCGTGGGCGCGGGACCGCTCAGCGTAACCACGCCGTTCTTCGTGTCCACGTCGATCTTGGTCGCCTTCAGGTCCTTGTCGGCCGCCAGGGCCGCGTTCACCTTCGCGGTGATCGAGGCGTCGTCCACCTTGTCGCCGGCCGAGGCGCCCATCGACTTGGTCTGGTCGCCCAGTTTGTCCGCCGCGGCGCGGGCGCGTGCCGCGGCATCCTGGACCTCTTCCTTGGCCTGGGTAGCGACGGAGTCCAGCTTCTGGCCGGCAGCACGCTGGTCGTACCTGTCGCATGCGGCCAATGCGAGCATCATCGACACCGATGCGGCCAGCAGCAGTCTGTTCTGATGGGAGGGTTTCATGATGTTCCTTTCTCCGAGATGAGAGTCGAACAAGACCTCCCTCTCCCTTGCACCCGTTTTATAGGTTCGGCGCGGCGGCGCGGCCGTCGGATTGCGCCGAACCGTCTGTAGGACAAAGTCAGGCCGCCGCGTCACGCTCCATATCGCTGAGGATGCGGTCGAGGCGGCTGGACAACTGTTCGGTGGTGAGCTGCTCGCGAAAGCGCTCCACCATCAGCGGCAGGCTCATCGGGCTCGGATGGCGCAGTTCAATCCAGTCCAGCTTCTTGCGTGCCAGGCGCGCCAGGGTTGCGCGCAGCCGCGCAATCTCCAGCTCCTGGCTCAGCACCTCGCGTTCGGCCTGGCCGAGCAGCAGGTTGCCTTTGTCATACTTGCGGAACACCTCGAAAAAAAGGCTGCTGGACGCCTGCAGCTGCCGCGTACTCCTGGGCTGGCCGGGATAGCCCGAAAACACCAGGCCGGCGATCCGCGCGATCTCGCGAAAGCGGCGTTGCGCCAGCTCCGTGGAGTTGAGCGAAGCCAGCACGTCGTGCAGCAGGTCCGCGCCCGAGAACACCCTTTTGTCCAGGACCGGCGCGAGATCGAATTCCAGGGCGGAGACCAGCTCGAACCCGTAGTCGTTGACCGACATGCTGAAAGTGTTGGGCCGCTCGCGGGCCAGCCGCCACGCGAGCAGGCTGGCCAGCCCCAGGTGGACGTGCCTGCCGGAGAACGGATAGACGTAGAGGTGGTGGCCCTCGCGCGAGCGGAAAGTCTCGACCAGCACGGCGTCGGGCGTGGGAATGCGCGAGAGGCGGGCCTGCGTTTGCAGCATCGGCCGTGCCGCCTCGAGCTCGGGCTCGACGAAGTCGCCCTGCGCCGCCCGTTGCATCATTTCCAGGACGGCGTCGCCCATCTCGATGGACAGCGCCATCTTGCTGCCCGCCCAGGTCGGCACCGTGCCCCTGTTGCGCGCGGCCTTGCGCACGTAGGCGGCCATGTCCCGCACCCGGACGAACTCCAGCAGCTTGCCGGCGAAAAAGAAGCAGTCCCCCTTGCGCAGCCGCGCGATGAAACCCTCCTCGATCGTGCCGATGTTGGCGCCGCTCATGTACTTCACCTGCATGGACGCGTCGCTGACGATGGTGCCGATGCCCAGCCGATGCCGCTTGGCGATGCCGCGGTCGCGCACACGGTAAACGCCGTCCTCGTCCCGCGCAATGCGGTGATAGTCGGGATAGGCCGTGAGGCTTTCCCCGCCGCGTTCGCAGAAAGCCAGGGCCCAGTCGAATTCATCGCGCGTGAGCCCGCGATAGGCCCAGGCGGCGCGCACTTCCTCGAACAGCTCGCCGGCGCGAAAGCCGCCCCCCAGGGCGATCGTGACGAGGTGCTGGACCAGGACGTCCAGCGGCTTGTCGGGCGACTCGCGCTGCTCCACCCGGCCGGCGCTGGCCGCGCGGCGAGCCGCCGCGGCTTCGATGATCTCCATCGTGTTGGTGGGAACCAGCGTGACGCGGCTCGTGCGCCCGGGCGCATGGCCGCTGCGGCCCGCGCGCTGCATCATGCGCGCCACGCCCTTCGCCGATCCGATCTGCAGCACGCGCTCCACCGGCAGGAAGTCCACGCCCAGGTCCAGCGACGAGGTGGCCACCACGGCGCGCAGAGTGCCTTCCTTCAGTCCCTGCTCCACCCATTCACGCGTGGCCCTGTCGATCGAGCCGTGGTGCAAGGCGATTGCACCGGCCCAATCGGGCCTGGCTTCGAGCAGCAGCTGGTACCAGATCTCCGCTTGCGAGCGCACGTTGGTGAACACCAGGGTGGTGCCGGACCCGGCGATCTCGTCGACCACCGGCTGGCACATGCGCGCGCCGAGGTGGCCGGCCCAGGAGTAGTTGCCCGGATCGGGCGGGATCAGCGTGTCGATGACGAGGTCCTTGTCGATGCGCCCGCGCACGAGGGCCGGCCGCGGCGCATCGGGCGCCGCCATCCCGGGATGGCACAGGACTTCCATCGCCTGCTGCAGGTTCCCCAAAGTGGCGCTCAGACCCCAGGCCACCAGGCGCGGATTGAACCGCCACAGCCTGGCGATCGCCAGTTGCGCCTGGACGCCGCGCTTGCCGCCGATCAGCTCGTGCCATTCATCCACCACCACGTATTCGACGCCGCCCAGCTCTTCGCGCGCGTGTTCGCGCGTGAGCATGAGGCTCAGCGACTCGGGCGTCGTGACCAGCACAGTGGGAAACCGCCGGTCCTGGCGCGCCCGCTCGGCGCTGGAGGTATCGCCGGTGCGCTGGCCGATGGTCCATTCGGGTGCCAGGTCGCGCAGGGGCTGCGCCAGCGCACGCGTGGTGTCCGACGCCAATGCGCGCATCGGCGTGAGCCAGATCGCCCGCAACGGCTGCGCGCCGCGTCCCGGATCATGCCGCGCGATCAACTCGCCCAGCATGCCGAGCCACACTGCGTAGGTCTTCCCGGAACCGGTGGTCGCATGCAGCATGCCGCTGCGCCCCTGCGCGATGGCGGTCCAGACCTCGCGCTGGAATTCGAAGGGCTGCCAGCCGCGCGCAGCCAGCCAGGATTGCCCATGCGAAGGCAACGGCCGCGCCGCGAGCGCCCGGTCCATCACGGGCGCGCGCGCATTCCGGGGCGCTGGCCGCCCTCGCCCGGTCCGGCCTGCGCGATCATGGCGTCGGCCTTGACCTGCAGCCGCTCGAGCATCGACTCCAGCCGCGGCGCCTCACCCGCGCCCAGTACCGCGAGCAGCTCACGGTTGATCTCCTGCACGTGGGGCAGCAGGGCCGCATACACGGCCCGGCCTTCGTCGGTGAGGGCCAGGCTGGCCTGGCGCCGGTCGGCCGCCCGCGTTTCGCGGCGCACCAGTTTCTTGGCGGCCAGCGAGGTGATTGCCTTGGACGTCTGCGCGCGGTCCAACTGGGCGCGCTCG
>DATMBW010000462.1:0-13994 GCA_035559095.1 Ramlibacter sp. | reverse complement strand
TCATCGAGGTACTCAGTCACGATCAGGCTGCACTGCGCGAGATGCGGAAGGCCTGCCTTGCTAGTGCAAACGGCATGACGGGCCGGGAACGTAAGGCGTTCATGGATACGTGCATGCAATGACCCTAGGGGCCGCAGAGGTCGTTCGGTGCACGTTGGTTGATCAACGTGACACCCAAGGTGGCACAGGCAGGTGGCACAGACGGCGGGTTTGCAGTCTTGCTCACCGCCTAGGCCGTTGATTTACAACGACTTGCGCCAAAGAGGTTGACGAGCCTTACCCCCGGCACTGGCTCCACAGTTAGGGCTGCTTGGTTCCCCATCTGACCCGGTTGGCCGCTTCACCATGCGGGGAGGCCCGTCAAGCGATATTGTAGGCTGGGGGCGATGCCCCTCGCACGCGCGCGGATCGCCTCAAGGTCAGACCGTAGAATTCGCCGCATGTCCTACCTCGTGCTCGCCCGCAAATACCGGCCCAAGACCTTCAGCGAGATGGTTGGCCAGGAGCACGTGGTGCAGGCGCTGGGAAACGCGTTGACCCTGCAGCGGCTGCACCACGCCTATCTTTTCACCGGAACGCGCGGCGTGGGCAAGACGACCGTGGCGCGCATCCTGGCCAAGTCGCTGAATTGCCAGGGACCGGACGGGCAGGGCGGCATCACCGCCACGCCATGTGGCGTCTGCCAGGCCTGCACGGACATCGATAACGGCCGATTCGTCGATTACACCGAACTGGATGCCGCCTCCAATCGCGGCGTGGACGAAGTGCAGTCGCTGCTGGAACAGGCGGTGTACAAACCCGTGCAGGGGCGCTTCAAGGTATTCATGATCGACGAAGTGCACATGCTGACCGGGCATGCGTTCAATGCCATGCTCAAGACGCTGGAAGAGCCGCCCGAATACCTCAAGTTCGTGCTGGCGACCACGGATCCGCAGAAGGTGCCCGTGACGGTGCTGTCGCGCTGCCTGCAGTTCAACTTGAGGCCGATGGCGCCGGAGACGATGCAGGAGCATCTGGTGCGGGTGCTGCGGGCCGAAGGCGTCGAGGCCGAACCGCAGGCTTTGCGCCTGCTGGCGCGCGCGGCGCGTGGGTCGATGCGCGACGCGTTGTCACTCACGGACCAGGCCATTGCGTTCGGTGGCGGCAAGCTCGAGGACGCGTCCGTGCGGCAGATGCTTGGAAGCGTGGACCGCGGCCATGTGTTCCGGCTGATCGAAGCCCTGGCCCAGGCCGACGGCAAGACCGTTGTGGACATCTCGGAAAACCTGCGGACCCTGGGCCTGAGCGCCGCATCGACCCTGGAAGAGATGAGCGCGGTGCTGCAGCGCATGGCCGTGATCCAGGCCGTCCCGGGCGCGGCCGACGACAGCGACGGCGAGGCCGCCGGCATCGCGCGGCTGGCGACGCTGATGCCTGCCGATGAAACCCAGCTGCTCTACAGCCTGTGCCTGCATGGCCGTGCCGAACTGGGGCTCGCGCCGGATGAGTACGCGGGCCTGACCATGGTGCTGCTGCGCCTGCTCGCATTCAAGCCGCGGCCCGGGCTTGTCGAGGGGGCGGCTGAAAAAAAAACTCTGAGTCAAGCGCGCGAAGTTGAGCCGACGCAGCGCCCCGCTGCGTCGGTGGCCGCTGGCCGGTCGACGCCCTTTGCTGCTGCTCCACTGCGGGCTCAGGCGGCCGGCGCCCCGCCAGGGCGGGTGCTCCCGGTAGTGGAAGAGCCCCCCGCCCAGCCAAACCAGCGGGCAGCGGTACGCGATGTCGCGAACGGCCGGCCGGCGGGTGAAGTGGTGGGCGTGCCGGTCCGCGTGCAGTCCGAGTCGCCGCGCGATGCGGCGCCCGCGGCAGCCGTTGCGTTGGTGCCGACGCAGGAGGGCGACTTCTGGCATGCGACAGTCGCCGCACTGGTGGCGCGTGAAGCCGTCACGGCGCTCGTGCGCGAGCTGGCGCTGCAGTCCCAGCTGGTGGGCCGGGACGAGGGTCACTGGATGTTGCGCGTCGAGCGCGAATCGCTGAACCAGCCCGCGAGCCGGGAGCGCCTGCAGAACGCGCTGGCCGCTGCCGGCCATGCGGTCGGGCTCAGTGTCGAGGTTGGCGCCGTGACGGACAGCCCGGCCAGGCGCATCGCCGCGGCCGCGGCGGAAAAACAGCGTGCTGCCGAGGAAATCATTCGCGCCGATCCGTTCGTGCAGGCGATGATGAGCGAGTTTGGCGCGAAAATCGTGCCTGGAAGCATCAAACCCGTTCAACCAGACGACCTGGGGACAGACCTTCAGCCGGTCCTGTCCTCGACCAGACCTAAGGAAAACTGATCATGTTCAACAAGGGACAGCTCGCCGGCCTCATGAAACAGGCGCAGGCCATGCAAGACAACCTCAAGAAGGCCCAGGACGAACTGGCGACCATCGAAGTGACGGGCGAATCGGGCGCCGGCCTGGTGAAGGTCACGATGACCTGCAAGCACGACGTCAAGCGCGTGACCATCGATCCCAGCCTGCTGGCGGACGACAAGGACATGCTCGAAGACCTGGTGGCCGCCGCCTTCAATGCCGCGGTGCGCAAGGCCGAGGAAACCTCCCAGGAGAAGCTGGGCAAGATCACCGCCGGCATGCCGGGTTTGCCGGGCGGGATGAAGTTGCCGTTCTAAGAGGATTGTCATTGCGGGCTGGACCCGCAATCCAAGTGGCGTTTGCGCCAAGTTGGATGCCGGGTCGAGCCCGGCATGACAGGTTCATCAATGGCCGACACCAACGCCCTAAATGCCCTCATCGAAGCCCTGCGCCGGCTGCCCGGCGTCGGCGTCAAGTCCGCGTCGCGCATGGCATTTCACTTGCTGCAGCACGACCGCGCCGGCGCCCAGGCGCTGGCGCAGGCGCTGCAGCAGGCCGCTACACAGATCAAGCACTGCAACCTCTGCCATACCTTCACTGAAAACGAGGTCTGCGCCACCTGCCTGGACCCGCGGCGCGACCGCAGCAAGCTCTGCGTGGTCGAAACGCCGGCCGACCAGGCAGCGGTGGAACGCACAGG
Organism: Ramlibacter sp.; assembly: GCA_035559095.1. Classification (GTDB taxonomy): domain Bacteria; phylum Pseudomonadota; class Gammaproteobacteria; order Burkholderiales; family Burkholderiaceae_C; genus Ramlibacter. Next base: position 10,967 of record DATMBW010000462.1, on the reverse strand, counting down.
TGCGTTCAGCGGCCTTTATTTCGTGCTCATGGGCAAGTTGAGTCCCCTCGACGGCATCGGTCCAAAGGACATCGGATTGGCGAAGCTGTTCGACCGCGCCACCGGCGGCGAGGTGCGCGAGGTGATTCTGGCAACCAACTTCACCGCGGAGGGCGAAGCCACGGCGCACGTGATCGGCGAAGCGCTGAAGGCGCGCGGGTTGAATGTCACGCGGCTGGCACGTGGAGTGCCCGCCGGCAGCGAACTGGAGTACGTGGACCTGGGGACGATCGCGCACGCGCTGGTCGACAGGCGATAACAATGTGAGCCCCACGCGGGCTTTTCGGGAGGGATCATGAGTGTGCAATTCGCCCGTTTCACGGTGGCTTACTGGTGCGTGCTGGCCGCGGCGCTGCTGCCCATGGGCTGCGCCTGGCTGGCCAAGTCGCAGGGCATCGGCAAGCCGCGCCACCAGGGCGGTTACGACAACCACCATCCGAGAGCGTGGCTGGCCCGGCAGACCGACTGGCGCGCACGGGCGAACGCGGCGCAGGCGAACACCTTCGAAGCCCTGCCGTTCTTCATCGGCGCGGTGATCATCGCCCACCAGCTTGGGGCGGCGCAGGCGCGGCTGGACATCCTGGCCGTGCTGTTCGTCACGCTGCGGATCATCTACGTCGCGATGTATGTCGCCGATTTGCCCACGATCCGCACGGCGATCTGGATTCTCGCACTGGCGGTGAACGCAGGCATTCTGTTCAGCGGCTACCGCTGAACGCGGCGCGCCTCGGCGTTGGCGTTCGCAGCGCGCCGGGCGCAGCTGCGCCTTACGTGAAAACCCGCACGGGATGTTCCCGATGCGGTGCGCCAGCCCCGCGATTAACCTCGAAAACAAGCAAGAGAGGACCCTCCCAATGACAAATATTCGCGTCACCCGACGGGCATTCACGTCGGCGGCGGCGCTAGCCGTCGCCGCGATCGCGGCACCCGCCCTGCGCGCCCAGGGCAAGCTCGAAAAAAACAAGGTTGCGATCGCCGTGGGCGGCAAGGCCGCGTTCTACTACCTGCCCCTGACGATCTCCGAGCAGCTGGGCTACTTCAAGGCCGAAGGCCTGGACGTCGAAATTTCCGACTTCGCCGGCGGCGCACGAGCCCTGCAGGCGCTCATCGGTGGCTCCGCCGACGTGGTGAGCGGTGCATACGAGCACACGATCAACATGCAAAGCAAGAACCAGAGCATCCAGGCATTCGTGCTGCAGGGGCGCGCGCCGCAGATCGCCGTGGGGGTGTCGACCAAGGCCATGCCCAACTACAAGTCGCTGGAGGACTTGCGCGGCAAGAAGATCGGCGTTTCGGCGCCGGGATCGTCGACCAACATGGTGGCCAACCTGGTGCTCTCGCGCGCCGGCATCAAGTCCAACGAGGTGAGCTGGGTAGGCGTCGGGACCTCGGCCGGCGCGCTGTCCGCGCTGCGCTCCGGACAGATCGACGCGATGAGCAACACCGACCCCGTCATGACGATGCTGGAGCAGAAGGGCGACGTGAAGATCATCAGCGACACGCGCACGCTCAAGGGCACGCTAGACGTCTTCGGCGGGCCGATGCCGGCGGCCTGCTTCTATACGCACACCGAGTTCATCCAGAAGAACCCGAATACCTGCCAGGCGCTGGCCAATGCCATCGTGCACGGCCTGAAGTGGCTGCAAACGGCGGGGCCCAGCGACATCATCAAGACGGTACCCGAGGGCTACCTCCTGGGAGACCGTGCGCTGTACCTGGCCTCGTTCAACAAGGTGCGCGAGGCGATCGCGCTGGACGGCATCATTCCGGACGACGGCGCTCGCACGGCGCTCAAAGCGCTGGCCAGCTTCGACCCCGCCATCAAGGCGGACAAGATCCAGCTGGCCAAGACCTACACCAACGAGTTCGCGCGGCGGGCCAAGGAAAAGTTCAAGGCATAGGGCGCAGGCAAGCTGCGCCAAGGTGAGAAGCCGGCGAGGCGCTTCGCGAAGGTGAAAAGCAGGCCCGCGAGCGGGCCTGCAACTTCGAGTACGCTTCGCGCATGTCGCCGTACGCTCTTGAGCTCAATCGGATCACCGTCACCTTCCATTCCCCGGACAACCCGGGGCAGCGGTACACCGCGGTGCAGGACACCACGCTGCGCATCCGCGCCGGCGAGTTCGTCTCGGTGGTCGGCCCGACCGGCTGCGGCAAGTCGACCCTGCTCAATATCGGCGCCGGCCTGCTGGACGCTTCCTCGGGCGAGGTCAAGGTGTTCGGTGCGCCGTTGGAGGGCATCAATCGGCGCGCGGGCTACATGTTCCAGACCGAGGCGCTGATGCCCTGGCGCAGCGCCATCGACAACGTCATGGTGGGCCTGCAATACCGCGGGATGGCCGATGGCGAGGCGGCGGCGCAGGCTCATGCGTGGCTGGAGCGCGTTGGGCTGGCGGAGTTCGGCGACCGCTACCCGCACCAGCTCTCCGGCGGCATGCGCAAGCGCACGGCGCTGGCGCAGGTGCTGGCGCTCGACCCCGACATCATCCTGATGGACGAGCCGTTCAGCGCGCTGGACATCCAGACGCGCCAGCTGATGGAAAACGAAGTGCTGGAGCTCTGGGCGGCAAGGAAGAAAGCCGTGCTGTTCATCACGCACGACCTGGACGAGGCGATCGCGATGAGCGACCGCGTGGTGGTCCTTTCAGCCGGGCCGGCCACGCGCCCGATCGGCGAATTCGACATCGACCTGCCGCGCCCGCGTGACGTGGCCGAAGTGCGGACCCAGCCGCGCTTCGTGGCGTTGCACACGCGGATCTGGGCGGTCCTGCGCGACGAGGTCCTCAAGGGCTACGCGCAGCAACTGAAGAAGGCGGCATGAGCATGTTCGCGGCGATCAAGCCGTCCGGCCGGAACCTGCGCTATTGGCAATTCGGGGTGCTCATCGCCTTCCTGCTGGTGTGGCAGCTGGTGACCCGCAACCCGCAATACGCGTTCTTCCTGGGCGAACCGGTGAAGGTGGCGGGGCGCGTGTGGTCGTGGTTCATGCCCTTCGGCTTCGGCCAGAGCTGGCTATTCCCCGACGGGCTGCCCGGGCGGGCCGACATCTACGTGCACCTGGGCGTGACGCTGCTGGAAACCGTGCTGGCTTTTGCCTTCGGCACCGCGCTGGGCCTGGTGTTCGGCTTGTGGCTGGCGCTGGCGCCGACGGCCAGCGCCATCCTCGACCCGTACATCAAGGCGGCCAACTCGATGCCGCGCGTGATCCTGGCGCCGATTTTCGCGCTGTGGTTCGGCTTGGGCATCTGGAGCAAGGTCGCGCTGGCGGTGACCCTGGTGTTCTTCATCGTGTTCTTCAACGTCTACCAGGGCGTCAAGGAAGTCAGCCCGGTGGTGCTGGCCAATGCGCGCATGCTGGGCGCCAACCAGAAGCAATTGCTGCGCACCGTGTACCTGCCAAGTGCCACCAGTTGGGTGTTCTCCAGCCTGCACACCTCGGTCGGCCTGGCTTTCGTGGGCGCGGTGGTGGGCGAGTATCTCGGCTCGGCGCGCGGCGTGGGTTACCTGATTCTTCAGGCCGAGGGCACCTTCGACGTCAACACGGTGTTCGCGGGCATTGTCGTGCTTACCGCCTTCGCGCTCGTGCTCGACGCCCTGGTGGGGCGCATCGAGAAGCGCCTGATGGTCTGGCAGCCGCGCCAGGGCGAGACCGAGAAAATCTGACGTTCGATGGCGGCGGGGCTCAGCCCGGACTCACGCAGCGGTTGGCGCTGCCGGGCAGCGTGCGCAGCGTGGGTCCGGCCGTGGCCGAAGGCTCAGGCGCTAGCTGCGCTGCGGGTCGTCGGGGAAGCGGTCGCGCCGGTTGGCGACGCCGTCACCGTCGCGGTCACGGTCATCGCGGTTGATGATGCCGTCGCGGTCGAGGTCTCCATAGGGACCGAACCTGCGGCCCTGGTGCGCATGGCCGTCCCCATTGGGCCGGCCGTCCCAGGCGTTCGGGATGCCGTCACGGTCGCGGTCGCCATAAGGCCCGCGCCGCTCCCAATTGCCGCCCACCATGTGCCATTCGCCATTGCCGCGCTGGACCCAGCGCGGTTCGCGATATTCATACCCGTACCGCTGCGGCATCCAGTGGCCCTGAATCCAGACATACTGGCTGCCATGCCACTCGTAATGGCCCGGCGCCCAGACGAAGCCAGACCTCGCAGGAGGTACCACCTCGTGCAATGGCGCGGGTGGCCCGATCCGCACGATGGCCGCGTACTGGGCATTGACAGCCGTGGGCACGCCGATCAGCGAACCGGCAGCCAGCAGCGCGCCGAGAAGGGTTTTCTTGAACATGGTCGAACTCCTTTGAAGAAGTAGTACGACCACTGTGACCCGAGCGCGGGCTCATGCCCATCGGACTGTGGAGCAAATGCCAGTCGGAGCCGTCCTGCGGGGTTGCTGTTACGGCTTGTTGCGCTTCGCCGGTCAATGACGGCCGGGCGACTCAGCGGGTGGCTCGCCGCTTGGAAGCTGTGCCGGTCGCTTTTGCGCCATGGACCCCAGCCTTCGCGCGCATGCCCGTCTTGGCGCCGGCGCGCGTGCGGCCGCGTACGCCGGTCTTGACCGGAAGGTACACCACGACTTGGTGCCCCGGATTGAATGCGGCTGAGGCAGCCACGCTGTTCCACTCGGCGACCTGCGCCGGGCTCAGCCGGAAGCGTTTCGCGATGCTGGCCACGGTATCGTGCTTCCCGGCCTTGACCGTGGTGCGGCGCGTGACCTTTTCGGGAGACAGGTTCAACTGCCCGTGATCGGCGACATGGCTCGTCACGTCGTTCTGAACCGTGGCCGAGCGCGGAACGATCAGGACCGAACCGGCCTTGATCAGCATGCGCGGGGGAATGGTATTGACGGATCGCAGGTCAGCCTCCTTCATGCCGACCCGTCGCGCCGCTTCCGTCGCGCTCATGGTGGCCGGCGCGCTCCAGGCGGTCCAGCTCGCGTACTGGCCCTGCGTGTGCGCCTCGAAATTGCGCTGGAACACCTTGGCGTTGTCCCAGGGCAGGAGAATCTCGCGCGTGCCCGCCGCCAGGATCACCGGACGCTTCATCGATGGATTGAGCGCCTTGAAGTCGGCCTCCGAAACGTCGGCCAGCCGCGCGGCCAGTTCCACGTCGATGTCGCGGGTCACTGTGACGGTCTGGAAGTAGGGATGATTCTCGATCAGCGGCAGCTCCGTGCGGAACGTCTCCGGCGCCGCCACGATGTTCTTCACCGCTTGCAGCTTTGGCACGTAATAGCGCGTCTCGTTGGGCATGTTCAGGTCTCTGTAGCTCGTGCCCAGGCCGCTTCTCTGGTTGCGCGCGATCGCGCGGCCGACGCTGCCTTCGCCCCAGTTGTATGCCGCCAGTGCCAGATGCCAGTCGCCGAACATGCCGTAGAGCTTCTGCAGGTAGTCCAGTGCCGCGCGCGTGGAGGCCAGGACGTCGCGCCGGTCGTCGCGAAAAACGTTCTGCCTGAGCTCGAAGTAGCTGCCGGTGGCCGGCATGAACTGCCACATGCCGGCCGCCCGCGCGCTGGAAACGGCCTGCGGATTGAACGCGCTTTCGATAAAGGGCAGCAGCGCCAGCTCGGTGGGCATGTTGCGGCGCTCCAGCTCCTCCACGATGTGGAAGAGGTATTTGCGCGAGCGCTCGGTCATGCGCTGGATGTAATCGGGCCGCGAAACATACCACTGCTCCTGTTGACGGACCAAGTCGCCGTTCAGGTCGGGCATGGCGAATCCGCGGCGGATGCGCTCCCACAGGTCGGCTGGCGGCTCCAGTTGCACAACGGCGGGCGAGGCCGCGTCGTGGGCGGTGATCGGCTGCAGCGGTCCGCCCGGAATCACGGACGGCGCGGCGGGTTCGGACGGCTGGGTGGGCGCGGGCGCCGCCCGTGGTTCGGCAACCGGCGTGGTGGCACAGCCGGCCAGCCAGAGCAGGGCCGCCAGCGCCGCGAAATGGAGCAGTCTCATCTTTATTCGTTCTTCCTTCGCTGGATGGCGCGAAAACCGCGACTTCGGACTTCGCGGCGCTAAATGTAATTGATCAGCTTGCGGTTGCCGGGTTCCGCCGCCGGTGCAAAATCAAGGATGCTCATGTGTACGCAAGTGTGCAGCACACCCGGGTATTCCCGGACAGGACGGCGAACACATCCGCGATGCGAGCATCTGCGCGGCCGTGCCTACGCCCGTTCGCATCGCGCAGCGTGCCGACGCCGCCGATGTGGTCGGGGTGATGGTGCGTGACTAGAATCGCTTCCAGTTGCAGGCCGTCACGCTGCAAGCGGTGCAGGACGGGCTGCGCGTCGCCGGGGTCCACCACCAGGCCCCTACGCCCGTCGTGCAACAACCAGAGGTCATTGTCTTGGAAGGCCGGCAGCGGGATCAAATTCATGAGCGACCAGATTATAGGAATGCAGCAATGGTTTGAAACCCCGCCCGGCCGTTACCTGCTGGCCTGGGAGCGGGCCGAGTTCAGCCGGGCCGTCGGCGACATTTTCGGCTTTCATGCGCTGCAGCTGGGATTGCCCGAACTCGACACGCTCCAGGCCAACCGTATGCCGCACAAGTGGCTTGCGCTGCGCGAACCCCCCACGGCCGAAGCCCTGCAGCCGAAACCTTCGCTGATCACCGACTTTGCCGCCCTGCCGTTCGAGGCGAACAGCCTCGACCTGGTGGTGCTGCCGCACTCGCTCGAACTCAACACCGACCCCCATGCGACCCTGCGCGAAGTGGAGCGGGTGCTGGTGCCGGAGGGCAAGGTGGTGATCTGCTGCCTGAACCCGGCCAGCCTGTGGGGGCTGCGCCAGCGCCGGGCGCACCTGTACCGGCGGCTGGGGTTCGGCGAACTTTACCTGCCCGACGCGGGGGATTTCATCGGCTACTGGCGGCTGCGCGACTGGCTGCGGCTGCTTAGTTTTGAAGTCGAGCGGGGCAACTTCGGCTGCTACCGGCCCGCGATGAAAACGGAGAAATGGCTGGACCGCTACGATTGGCTGGATTACATCGGCGAGCGCTGGTGGCCGATTTTTGGCGCGGTGTATTTCCTGGTCGCCGTCAAGCGCGTGCGCGGCATCAAGCTGATCGGTCCCGCCTGGAAGCCTGCGCCAGCGATCGCCAGCAAGCCGGTGCCCCTGGCCAACCGCAACCATCCCGCCTACCTGGAAGAACATTTGTGAATTCGGTCGAAATCTATACCGATGGGGCCTGCAAGGGCAATCCCGGCCCGGGCGGCTGGGGCGTGCTGCTGAAATCCGGCAGCACCGAAAAAGAGCTGTTCGGAGGCGAACGCCTGACCACCAACAACCGCATGGAGCTGATGGCCGTGATCCAGGCCTTGCAGGCGCTCAAGCGGCCTTGCGCCGTCACGCTGCACGTGGACAGCCAGTATGTGCTCAAGGGCATGACCGAGTGGCTGCCGGGCTGGAAAGCCAAGGGTTGGCGCACGTCCACGCGGCAACCGGTGAAGAACGTCGAGCTTTGGCAGGCGCTGGATGAACTGGTGAACCAGTCCGGTCACGCCATCGAATGGCGCTGGGTGCGCGGCCACAACGGCGACCCGGGCAACGAACGTGCCGACGTCCTGGCCAATCGCGGCGTCGACGTGGCCCTGGGCCGGCTGCCGGCGCCAATGTAAAGAGCGGGTAAAAGCACCGGCGCACATCGCATGGGATAGGGCCGATGCGAATGTTCGCTGGGCCGGCTGCTGCTACATTGACAGGTTGGTTTCAATCAATTACCAGCCTTCGCATTCCTGAAGGCGCACCCTCATCTTTCATGGCAACGAAAGCAATCTACACCGTGGTCGCGGCCGTGGGCATCGCAGCCGCCTCGGCCGGGGCTTGGTGGTACCAGAACAAAGCCGCTACGCCCAGGACCGAGAACACGCCCGCCGCGGGCGAGGCTGCCCAGTCGGGCGGCGCGGGTGCGTCGGCGCGGCCCCCGGCCGTGGAAGTGGCGCGCGTCGAAGTGGCCAGGCTCACCGACGCAGCCGAGGCGGTGGGCAGCCTGCGCTCGCGCCAGAGCGTGGTGCTGCGCCCGGAGGTCAGCGGCCGCGTGACGCAGCTCAATTTCCGGGACGGGGACCGGGTGCGCCGCGGCCAGCTGCTGGTGCAACTGGACGACCAGCTGCCGCTGGCACTGGTACAACAGTCACAGGCCGAGCTGTCGATCGCGCAGGCCAACCACAAGCGCAACCAGGAACTGGTGGCGCAGAACTTCATCAGCCAGCGCTCGGTGGACGAGAGCGCCGCCAACTTGCAGGTCGCGCAGGCCAAGCTGGCGCTGGCCCGTGCCACGGCGGCGCGGCTTCGCATCGTGGCGCCGTTCGACGGCATCGCGGGCATCCGCAGCGTCAGCGTGGGTGACTACCTCAAGGACGGCGCGGACATCGTGAACATCGAGGACATGGACGCGATCTTCGTGGACTTCCGCCTGCCCGAGCGTTTTCAGACCAAGGTGCGCCGCGGCCAGACGGCCCTGGTGGCCCTGGACGCGCTGCCCGGGCGCCAATACGCCGGACTCGTGCAGGCGATCGACCCGCTGGTCGATGCGAACGGCCGATCGGTCGGCATCCGCGCGTGCATCGACAACCGGCATCTGCAATTGCGCCCCGGCATGTTCGCGCGCATCAATGCGGTGTTTGGCGAACGCGACAATGCCCGCGTGATCCCCGAGGAAGCGATCGTGCCGCAAGCCGGGCGCCAGACCGTGATCCGGCTGGTGGATGGGCCGGACCAGGACACGAAGATCGCGCAGCGCGTGGACGTCAAGGTCGGAATGCGTCTGCCCGGGCGGGTCGAGATCACCGATGGGCTGCGGCCCGGCGATGTGGTGGTCGTCGCGGGACAGCAACGCGTGCAAAAGGATGGCATGCCGGTGCGCGTGGTCGATCTCAGCCGGCCTGCCGGCGCCTCGCCGCAGGGCGCGCCGTCCGCCGCGGCGGCGGCCGGCAATGTGCCGGCATCCGGTCCGGCGGTCAATGGCGCACTGGCCGGCGGTACGCGGCCGGGGGGAATTCCCGTGGCATTGCCGGCTCCAACTCTCGATGGGCCCAATCCGTGCGTCGCGGCTTCGGCCGAAGCTGGCCTGCGCAGCGCGGCCCGCGGTGGCGCCGCGCAGCCGGTGAATCGCTAGGCCTCACGTCAGCCGGAAAGTCCCATGCAACTGCCTGAAATTTCGATCCGACGGCCGGTTTTTGCGACCGTGCTGTCGCTGCTGGTGCTGCTGATCGGCCTGGTCAGCTTCAACCGGCTGGCCGTGCGCGAATACCCGAAGATCGATGAGCCCGTGGTCACGGTGAGCGTGCGCTATCCGGGCGCATCGGCCGAAGTGATCGAAACGCAGGTCACCAAGCCGCTGGAGGATTCCATCGCCGGCATCGACGCGGTGGACGTGATCACCTCGATCAGCCGCGCCGAACAGAGCCAGATCTCCGTTCGCTTCCGCCTCGAGAAGGACGCCGACGCGGCCGCTGCCGAGGTGCGCGACCGCACATCGCGCGTGCGCAACAAGCTGCCGCAGCAGATCGAGGAGCCGGTGATCGCGAAGGTCGAGGCCGACGCCTTCCCGGTCATCTGGCTGGCCTTCACCAGCGACACGCTCTCGCCGCTGCAGATCAACGATCTGGTCAACCGGGTCGTCAAGTCGCGCCTGCAGACCGTGACGGGTGTCGCCGACGTGCGGATCTACGGCGAGCGCAAGTACGCAATGCGGGTCTGGCTCGACCCGGACAAGCTGGCCGGCTACCGACTGACCACGCAGGATGTGGAGGACGCGATCCGGCGCAGCAACCTGGAACTGCCGGCCGGCCGCATCGAATCGCAACAGCGCGAATTCAGCGTGACCTCGCAGACCGACCTGGTGCGGCCCGCGCAGTTCGCCGAGATCGTCGTCAAGAACGTCAATGGCTTTCCGGTCAAGATCCGCGACGTGGCGCGGGTGGAAGAGGGCGCCGCAGACGAGCGCAGTTCGGTGCGCCTGAACGGGCGCCAGGCGATTTCGGCCGGCGTGATCCGGCAGGCCACGGCCAATCCGCTGACGCTGTCCAAGGGCGTGCGGGAGATGATGCCCAAGCTCAAGGCGGACCTGCCGGCCGGCATCTCCATCGACATCGCCAACGACAATTCGCAGTTCATCGACCGCTCGGTCAGGAACGTCTATGCGACGATCGGCGAAGCGATCCTGCTGGTCGCGCTGGTGATCTTCATCTTCCTGCGCACGGTTCGGGCATCGATCATTCCGATCGTGACCATTCCGGTCAGCCTGATCGGCGCGTTCTCGCTGATGGCGCTGTTCGGATTCACCATCAATACGCTCACGCTGCTGGCGCTGGTGCTGGCGATCGGGCTGGTCGTGGACGACGCGATCGTCATGCTCGAGAACATATTCCGGCACATCGAGGAAGGCCAGGATCCGTTCTCGGCCGCGATCCGCGGCGCGCGCGAAATCGGCTTCGCCGTGATCACGATGACGCTGACGCTGGTGGCCGTGTACGCACCTTTGGCGTTCACGCCGGGCCGCACGGGGCGCCTTTTCGTCGAGTTCGCCCTGGCCCTGGCGGGGGCGGTGCTGGTATCCGGCTTCGTCGCGCTGACGCTGACGCCGATGATGTGCTCCAAGCTGCTCAAGCACAACCCCAACCCCAACTGGTTCGACCGGACCATGGAGCGCTGGCTCACGGTCCTTTGCGCCCGTTATGCGCAAGCGCTGCGCTGGGTGATCACCGCGCGCTGGCGTCCGAAACCCGGCCAGGAGGCGCCTCGCAACCTGCGCATCCTGCTGCAGGCGCGCTGGATAGTGGTCGGCATCATGCTGCTCAGCGCGCTGGGCATCGCGCTGGTATGGCCGACGATGAAGCAGGAGCTCTCGCCGCTGGAAGATCGGGGCACCATCCTCGCAACCGTCAACGCGCCCGACGGCTCCACCCTGGAATACACGAATCGCTATGCCCAGGCGCTGG
>DATMBW010000461.1:0-7572 GCA_035559095.1 Ramlibacter sp. | reverse complement strand
ACCTCAAGCAGGTGGCCCTGGCGGTGGCCACCCATCACGGCACCAGCGGAACGGCGCGCCAGCCTCGGCTGGCGCAACAGCTTCCGCGCGTGTACGAGGAGTACGGGAAATTCGAGTTCGTGACGCAGGTGTGGTCCAGGGAAGGAAAGCTCCTGCACAGCTCGGACGAGGCCACGGCCCTGCCCTTCCGCTCGCGCAGCGGGCTCAGCGTGGTCGATGCCGGCGGGGACAAATGGCATCTTTACACCGTCGTGCTGGAAGACGGAATCGTTCAGGCCGCGCAACGGGCGAGTGAGCGGGAGTCGCTGGCGCGCGAAACCGCATCGGCACTCATCCTGCCGGCCCTCGTGATGCTGGCCGTGATGGCGGGCCTGCTGACGCTGGCCCTGCGGCGCGGATTGGCGCCGCTGTCGCGCGCCGCCGGCGAAGTCACCGCCCGCAGCGTCGAGGCCTTGCATCCGATCCCGCTGGCAACGCATCCGCCCGAGCTCCACCTGCTCGTGGGGGCGATCAACGACCTGATGGCCCGGCTGGGCAGCGCGCTGGCGCTCCAACGCCATTTCCTGGCGGACGCCGCGCACGAACTGCGCACGCCGATCGCGGCCTTGCGGCTGCAGCTTCAATTGCTGGAGCGTGCGGGCAGCGAGACCCAACGTCAGGCGGCGCAGGACGAGCTGCGCGCCGGGATCGCGCGGGCGCAGCACCTGGTCGAGCAGCTGCTCCAGTTGTCGCGCCTGGGCCCGGAAACGCCCGCGCTCCAACGCGAGAGCGTTGATCTGGGCGAACTCGCCCGCGGCGCCGTGGGCAGGTTCAGCGCCCGCGCCGACGAACAGCGCGTCGACCTGGGCGCCGTGGCGGCGGAGCCCGTCACGATCCTGGCCGATTCGCAGCAGCTCACGATCCTCGTGAACAATCTGGTGGACAACGCGTTGCGCCACACGCCGGCCGGCGGCGCCGTGGACGTGACCGCGTCGCTATGCGACGGCCGGCCGTGCCTGTCGGTGGCCGACAGCGGCCCGGGCATACCCGAGCCCGAGCGCGCTCGTGTCTTCGACCGGTTCTACCGTGCGGCCGGTTCTGCGCCCTCGACCGGCAGCGGCCTCGGCCTGGCGATCGTGAGGGCCGTGGCCGAGCGGCACGGCGCCGCCGTCAAGCTCGAGGACTCAGCGCGCGGCGGACTGCTGGTCAGGGTGCTGTTTGCGCCGGGTTAAGGCCTCGGCAGGGAGCGAAAAGATCCATTTGCGTGTCGTACGCCGCCGTCTGCACGTCCAGCACGCCCAGCAATGAGTGGAACAGGTTGTCGTGGCTTGCCGGCCGCGCCGCCCGGCCGCGAAGGCATTCCTGGTCGACGCTGAAGCCGCGCCGGAAGGCCGGCGACAGCCACACCACGAAGGGCACGTTCTTTTGCACATCGGGGGCGATGGCGTAGGGCATCCCGTGCAGGTACAGGCCGCCCTCGCCCAGCGATTCGCCATGGTCCGAGACGTACAACATCGCCGTGTCGTGCGTCGCCTGCGCGCGGTCCAGGAAATCAATGACCTTGCCCAGGACGAAGTCGGTGTACAGCAGCGAGTTGTCGTAGGCATTGACGATCTCGGCCGAGCTGCAGTGGCGCAGATCCTCGGTTTCGCAGGCCGGCGTGAAACGCTTGAAGACCGCCGGGTATCGCTTGAAGTAGGCGGGGCCGTGGCTGCCGAGCTGGTGCATCACCACAAAGAGGTTGCCGCGCGCGTCGCGGACGATGTCCTCCATCCCCTGCAGGAGGATTTCGTCGAGGCACTGGCCCTCGGCGCACAACGCATCGACCCTGGCATGGTCCAGCTGCTGGGCCGGCAATCCGTCGCAGACGCCCTTGCAGCCGGACTGGTTGTCGCGCCACAGCACCTTGAAGCCCGCACGCGCCAGCACGTGCAAGAGCGATTCGTGCGTCAGGATCTTTTCCTCGTCGTAATGGCGTCGGCCGAAAGAGGAGAACATGCACGGCAGCGAAACCTCGGTGGAAGTGCCGCAGGCTTGCGCGTTGGGGTAGTTGACGATGTCGCGCCTGGCCAGTTCCGGGTTCGTGTCGCGCCTGTACCCACCGAGCGAGAAGTTCTGCGCCCGCGCCGTTTCGCCCACCACCAGGACGAACAGGGCCGGCCGCGCGCGCGCCTTCCATGCCGCACCGGGTCGTGCGTCTGCCGCCACCGGCAGCTTCGGCTGGTTGGGCCGCTTGGCGCGGCCCCAGGCATTGCGGGCGGCCGCTGCCACGAGGTTGCCGGGGGTGATCAGGTGCCGGGTCTCCCTTTGGTTGCGCACCAACGAGGCGAAGTCGGCAAACACCGGCATCAGGCTGCCCGCCCCCACCGCGAGCGCGCATGAGACCCATGCCAGCCGGATCACCAAGGCACGTCCCATCGGCCGGCGCTTGAGCCGCGGCCACCAGACCAACAGCGAGGGCAGCACGCCGAAGGCCGCCACATGCAGGACCATGTCCCACCCGAGCAGTTCGCTCGCTTCCTTGTAGTTGGTGGCCAGCACATTGCGCAGCATCGCCGGGTCGAAGTAGACCGCGTAACGATCCATGTAGTACCCGGCCGCGGCCGACACCATCAGCAAGACGGTCAGCAGCGGCTTGACGGTATGCCTTGCGGCGACCGCCGAGCCGGCCGCCAGATAGAACGCCGTAAAAGAAGTGAAAACCGCTGCCGCGAAGCCCCAGGTCGCCGCATCGTCCCACGACCGGCCGGCCAGCGCGGCTCGCCAGAACGGGCCATTGCCCGCCAGCATCAGGAAGATGGCTGCGAGCAGCACCAGCATCTCGACGTGCATCGCCGGGCGCGCCGGTCTGGTCCAATGAGCGTCAGGCGTTGTCATGACAGGCAAGTTGCGCCTTTGACAGGATAACCCGGCGAGCGACGGCCTGGTCAACGCCGAGGGCGGCGATCCAGCACAGCCAGGCGGTCCACAGGGTGTGGCTCATGAAGTGGGCTCCCCGCAGCTGTTGGGCCAGGCCAAGGATCAGGCCTGCCGCCAGGGCTGTTGCCAGCGTCGCGAGGGCCCATCGGGACCCGGCACGCCGCAGGGCGAAGTAGCCGCCCAGGAAGGCAAAGCCGGCCGAAGCGTGGCCCGCCGGAAAGCAATGGCCGGGGCCGCCGTCGCTGCGACCCCAGGCCCAGTGGGAGAGATAGCTGCCGGCGCCGCCAAACTCGGACAGGTCCCAGGGGCAGCTGGTCTGGCTCGCGTGCTTGAGCCCGCTGATCAACAACAGCGACACCACGGTGCCCGCGATCCACTGGAGCCTTGCCGCCGGTGCAATCCGGCGCAACAAGCCGGTGGGCCACCGGATTCCGGCCAGCAGCCACAGGCCCAGCAGCCAGGCAGCCAGTCGCGCACCGTCGTGAAGCACGCCCGCGGCGATCCAATGCTCGCGCAGTGAAAAGCCGTGGCTGCTTCCCATCAACCGGGCCAGGGGAAGGTCCAGACCGGCCGCGTCCCAGGCCAGGACGCAGCCGAGCGATCCCAAGGTCCAAAACCAGAGACCCAACCCTCCCGACCCCGGTTGCCGGGACCCAACCTCGACAATTTTCATGCGGCGAGTCTGCCGGTCCAAGACTTAAGGCAGCCTGAACACGCGAGCCTCCTGCCAGCAATACCGCAGCGCCGCGGGAAAACGCTAAAATGCAGGGCTTTGCACATTTGGCCGGATTGCGGCCAAGCCTGCGCACCCGCCGCAGCCTGCGCGCCCCTGGGGGCCCGCCGCGGCCTACTTTTCCTCGTAAACCGCTATGAAAATCGCTCAAGAAATCCGCGCCGGCAACGTCATCATGCACGGAAAGGACCCCATGGTCGTGCTCAAGACGGAATACGCCCGGGGCGGACGCAACGCCGCCACGGTGCGCATGAAGCTCAAGAGCCTGTTGAACAATTTCGGCACCGAAGTCGTGTTCAAGGCCGACGACAAGATGGACCAGGTCGTGCTCGACAAGAAGGAGTGCACCTACTCGTACTTTGCCGATCCCATGTACGTGTTCATGGACTCCGACTACAACCAGTATGAGGTCGAGAAGGACAACATGGGCGATGCCCTGAACTACCTGGAAGACGGCATGCCCGCCGAAGTGGTGTTCTACGAGGGCAAGGCCCTCTCGGTCGAACTTCCCACCAGCCTCGAACGCGAGATCACCTGGACCGAGCCGGCGGTCAAGGGGGACACGTCGGGCAAGGTGCTCAAGCCCGCCAAGATCGCCACCGGCTTCGAGATCGGCGTGCCGATTTTCGTGGCCCAGGGCGACAAGGTCGAGATCGACACGCGCACCGGCGAATACCGCAGGCGGGTCTAGCGCGCTGCGATCGAAGGCTCCGCGAGGAGCCTTTTTTTCAGCCCCCCTCACATGGACTTCGACTTCGGCCACATCAGCGTGCCGTTCCGGATGCAGCCCGGCTTGCGGCGCATCGTGCCGCAGGCGCTGCGGCTGACGCCCCTGGATCCTGCCGGCATTCTTTACGAGGAAAAACGCGCGGTGTTGGCAATGGGCCAGTCGCGCCATTGCGTCGCGGGTTTCGACCCCGCGCCGGCGCTCCAGGCCATTGCCGCGCTCGGCACCCGGTCAGGCGTCGACGCGGCCGTGCAACCCGGCGTGCCGGTTGAACTGGCGTTCGAGGAAGACTTCGCCGTACTCGACGGCGACAGCGGCACCTTGCCCTGGCTGTGCGTGTGCACGCCCTCCCATTGGGCACCCGAGGCCAAGCTGGGCCTGGATTTCGCCGCATTGCACGGCCCCGTCGCCGACAATGCAGCGCTGGTCGCCGCGTCGCAGCACCTGGTGTCCCTGGTGACTGCCGGAGACTGTTGGGAGCGCTACGTCTGGACCATCACTGCCTCGGCGCGGCATGACCAGCATCCGGCTCGCCACCCGCGCCAGCCTTGGCCCGCCACGTCCGATGCCGACGCCTTCGTGCGGGGGTGCTGGCTGCGGGCCGAGCGCCAGACCTTCTTTCCCGTCGGCCACGGCACGCAGCAGGCCGTGTTCGCGATCCGCGTCATGCTGCAACCGCTGGCCGAGGCTGTGCAGTTGCCCGGTCGGGCCAGGCGGCTGCATGACGCGCTGGCGTCCATGTCCGAAGCCGTGCTGGATTACAAGAACCTGAGCTCCGCACGGGAGCCCCTGTTGCGCTGGCTGAAGTCCAGGCGCTGAAGGCGTTGGCCTCGCCCGCCGGCGCTCAATACACGCGCCGCAGCACCAGCACCGTCACCATCAGGGCCACCACCAGGACCACCCCAAGCGCCGCGGCCCACAAGGCGTTGGACGGCGCGGCCTGCGGACTCGGAACCGCTATGGAAGTGCCCGTCGGCGCAGCGGCAGCCTGTGGCTGGGGAAAGGCAGTGGCAGCCGGCAACCAGTCCACCAGCTCCGCCGCCGTCTCGGGGGTGAACAGTTCCAGCGCGATACGCTGCAATCGGCCTTCCGGCGTGCGCAACCACAACTCGACCTGCGAGCCCTTCACCCGCGCGTGCGCCACGTCCTTGAGGACGATCTTGACGCGGCCTTCCTTCCAGCCCAGGCCGTGCCGGAACCGGCCCGCCAGCCGCAGCACATCGCCCTGTACCCGGGCCTCGATCTCGTCCTTGAACCTGGGGATCGCCATGCCGGGGCCTTCGACCTCCAGCAGGCTGGCGCCGTAGGTGGCTGTGACCACGGAATAGTTGCCGCTGCGGTCGGGTTGGAACTGCTGGGCGGCCGGCGGTTGCCCGATGAGGTCGGCCACCGTGAGCTGGGCGCCGCCCGCGCTAATCAGCACATCCTGGCTGGACAAGGTCTTCTTGATGCGCATGCCGACGATCGTCCGGCGATCGTAGGGCCCGACGGTACGGCCCTGGAGCAGGACGTGATAAACCGTTTGGTCCAACTCTGTCCCCACAAAGTTTTGTTTGGACGCAAGGATAACGGAGAACTGCCGCGATTGGCCGCAGAATCACGCCATGGCTTCCAACCGCAACATCCACGACCGGCGACTGGCCGACGCCTGGGCAACCCTGCAGGCCCACTCCAGCGCGGGCCTGCCGCTGGACCCGGACGCCAGCCGTCTGGCCTTCGCCGACCCCGAATTCCTGTTGCGCCGCGAAACGCGCGGCATCCGCTTCCAGCTCGAGCTGCTCAAGCCCGACCTGGAGCAGCAGGCGATGGGCATAGAAAACACCATCGTCGTGTTCGGCAGCGCCCGGTTTCGCAGTGAGGAAGAGTCGGCCGCGCTGGTGGCCGCGGCCGAGGCGGGCGGCGATGAGGGGCAGATCCGGCGGGCCCGCGCGGCGGCGCGCAATTCCCACTACTACGAGAAGGCGCGGGCCTTCGGCAAGCTGGTCGCGCACTACAGCGCGGGCAAGAACCCGGAGGACATGCTCTTCATCTGCACCGGCGGCGGCCCGGGCATCATGCAGGCGGCCAACCGGGGCGCCTACGAAGGCGACGGCATCAGCGTGGGCCTGTCGATCGCCCTGCCGATGGAGGAAAGAGCCAACGACTACGTCACGCCGGCCCTGTCCTTCAAGTTCCACTATTTCGCCCTGCGCAAGATGCATTTCATGATGCGGGCCAAGGCGCTGGTGGCGTTTCCCGGCGGCTTCGGTACGCTGGACGAGCTGTTCGAGGTGATCACGCTGGTGCAGACCCGCAAGGCCAGGCAGGTTCCGATCGTCCTGTTCGGCACCGATTACTGGAAGCGTGTCGTCAATTTCCAGGTGCTGATCGATGAGGGCGTCATCTCGCCGGTGGACCTCGACCTGTTCCAGTACGCCGACGAGCCCGAGGCAGCCTGGAACATCATCAAGGCCTTCTACCAGCTGTGAGCGGGCCGCGGGCACGCTCAGCGGCTGCGCAGCCCGAACGCCAGCCGGGTCCCGCCGGCCACCGTCGCCCCGACGATCCAGAAAACCCCGGAGATGCCGATCACCGCGCCGGCCAGGCCGAACAGCAGGGGCATGGTCACGCTGGACAAATTGATCGCCATCATCCGCATCGCGATGGCTTCGCCATGCCGATGTTCCGGCGTGATCTGATGCAGCATGCTCATGATCATGGGCTGGACGCTGCCCAGCGCGAAGCCCAGTAGCACCGAGCACAGGCCCATGGCCAGCGGCGCGTGCAACAAGGGGTAGACCGCGAACACGGCGGCCGTGGCCGCCATGGCCGACGCGACGGTCGCCCATTCGCGCAGATGCTTCGCAAGAAGCGGCAGGACCACGCGGATCGCCGCGGCAGCGATTGCAAACGCGCCCAGGATGCTTCCAATCACCGAGGCGGAGATGCCCCGTTCATGGCCCAGCACCGGCACCACGAACGTGTGGACGTCCCAGCACGAGGCCAGCAGCCAGTTCACCAGCATCAACCGGCGCAACAGGGGATCGGCCAGCAAGTCCCAGGCCTTGCTCCTGGCGCGCCCTTGGGCGTGAACGGCCGGCGGCGGCTCCTGCACGCTGCGCACCGACAGCCAGGACAACAGCGGCAGTGTCGCCAAGAGCAGGAAGGCGAGCCGGAAGCCGCCGTGGTCGATCATCAGGCCGGCCGCGAAGGGCCCGATGAAGTTCGACAGGGC
>DATMBW010000460.1:0-8621 GCA_035559095.1 Ramlibacter sp. | reverse complement strand
CTGGGCCCAGGACTCGATGGAGTCCTGGCCGAGCGGGGGCTTGCACGAGTCGCCAAAGCCGATGGTGTCGAGCGCTATGGCCTGGACATGGCGCCCCAGCAGCGGCAGCACGTCGCGGTACTCGTCCCATGAGCGCGGCGTCTGGTGCAGCAGCAGCACCGGGCGGCCGGCGCCGGCGATCGCGCAGTGCAGCACGCCGGCGGGGGTCTGGACAAAGCGTCTGACGATCATCTGCACATCTCCTGGGTGATTGCCGCTCGCGACCGATCGCGCTCAAGTCCGCAACGGTACGGCCTGGGCGGCTGAAATCACGCCGCCGCCCAGGCAGATTTCCCCGTCGTAGAGCACGGCGGATTGTCCCGGCGTAACGGCCCACTGCGCCGCGCCGAATTCGAGGTGGAAAGCGCCGCCGGCCGCGCCCGCCAGCGTGCAGGCGGCGTCGGCCTGGCGGTAGCGCGTCTTGGCGGCATACGGCCCGGGCGCGGGAGCCGTGCCCGATACCCAGCTTGCATCGTCCGCCTCCAGCGCCGATGACAGCAGCCACGGATGGTCGTGCCCTTGCACCACCCACAGCGTGTTGTTCCCGACGTCCTTGCGCGCGACGTACCACGGTTCGTGCTCGCCGCCGCCGCGCCGCGCGCCCCTTTCCTTGATTCCGCCGATGCCCAGTCCCTGGCGCTGGCCCAAGGTATGGAAGCTCAGGCCCTGGTGCCGGCCGAGCACGCGGCCGCGCTCGTCCTTGATGGGCCCCGGTTCCGTGGAGATGTAGCGGTTGAGGAATTCGCGGAAGGGCCGCTCGCCGATGAAGCAGATGCCGGTGGAGTCCTTCTTTTTCGCGTTGGGCAGGCCGATCTCGTGGGCGATGCGCCGCACCTCGGTCTTGCGCAGCTCGCCGACGGGAAACAGCGTCCTGGACAGCTGGTCCTGGTTCAGCCGGTGCAGGAAATAGCTTTGGTCCTTGGTTTCGTCCAGGCCCTTGAGCAGCTCGAACCTTCCGTCGCGCTCGCGCACCCGCGCGTAGTGGCCGGTGGCGATCTTCTCCGCACCCAGGCGCATGGCGTGGTCCAGGAACGCCTTGAACTTGATTTCGGCGTTGCACAGCACGTCCGGATTGGGCGTGCGCCCCGCCCGGTACTCGCGCAGGAACTCGGCGAACACGCGGTCCTTGTACTCGGCCGCGAAGTTCACGTGCTCGATCTCGATGCCGATCACGTCGGCCACGGCCGCCGCGTCCACGAAGTCCTCGTTGGACGAGCAGTATTCGCTGTCGTCGTCATCTTCCCAGTTCTTCATGAAGATGCCGACCACCTCCCAGCCCTGGGCCTTGAGCAGGTGCGCCGTCACCGCGGAGTCCACGCCCCCGCTCAAACCCACGACGATTCTTGGCCTGCGTTTCATTTGTGCGATTATTCCAGGGTGAGAGTCGATGTCCTGGTGATCGGAGGGGGCAACGCCGCGCTGTGCGCCGCTTTGACGGCGCGCGAGGCCGGCGCCAGCGTGCTGCTGCTGGAGGCTGCGCCGCGTGAATGGCGCGGCGGCAATTCGATGCATGTGCGCAACCTGCGCTGCATGCACGATGCGCCGCAGGACGTGCTGGTCGATGCCTACCCGGAAGAGGAGTATTGGCAGGACCTGCTCAAGGTCACCGGCGGGCTCACCGACGAGCAACTGGCGCGGCTCGTGATCCGCGCCTCTTCGAGTTGCCGCGACTGGATGCGCCGCCACGGGGTGCGATTCCAGCCCCCGCTGTCGGGCGCGCTGCATGTGGCGCGCACCAATGCGTTTTTCATGGGCGGCGGCAAAGCCCTGGTCAACGCCTACTACCGCAGCGCGCAGGCCATGGGCGTCCAGGTGCGCTACGACTCACCGGTTGCGTCGCTCGAGCTGGAGGGAAGCCGCTTCACGGCGGCGCGGCTTCGCGGCGGCGAGCGGATCGAAGCGGGCGCTTGCGTCCTGGCGGCCGGCGGGTTCGAATCCAATCGCGAATGGATGCGTGAAGCCTGGGGCCGCAACGGACGCGGCGAATGGCCGGCCGACAATTTCCTGATCCGGGGCACGCGCTTCAACACCGGCACGCTGCTGAAGTTCATGCTGGACGCGGGCGCCGACCGCGTGGGCGACCCATCGCAATCGCACTGCGTCGCGATCGACGCCCGCGCGCCGCTGTACGACGGCGGCATCTGCACCCGCGTGGACTGTGTCTCGCTGGGCGTCATGCTCAACCGGGATGCCGCCCGTTTCTATGACGAGGGGGAAGATTTCTGGCCCAAGCGCTACGCGATCTGGGGCCGCCTGGTGGCACAGCAGCCGGGTCAGATCGGCTACAGCGTGATCGACAGCAAGGCCATCGGCCGCTTCATGCCGCCGGTGTTTCCCGGGGTGCAGGCGCAAACGCTGCCGCAACTGGCCGGTGCGCTCGGACTTGCCGAATCCGCCTTCATGCGGACACTCGGCGAGTTCAACGCCGCCTGCCGGCCCGGGACCTTCGACCACACGGTGCTGGACGACTGTGCCACCGACGGCCTGGCGCCGCCCAAGAGCCACTGGGCCCGGCCGATCGACACGCCGCCCTTCTACGGCTATGCCCTGCGGCCCGGCATCACCTTCACCTACCTGGGCCTGAAGACCAGCGCCGACGCGGCCGTGCATTTCGGCGGCGTGCCCAGCGCGAACCTGTTCGTCGCCGGTGAAATGATGGCGGGCAACGTGCTCGGACAGGGCTATACCGCCGGCGTGGGCATGTCGATCGGTACCGCCTTCGGGCGCATCGCCGGCAACCG
Source organism: Ramlibacter sp. (assembly GCA_035559095.1). Taxonomy (GTDB): domain Bacteria; phylum Pseudomonadota; class Gammaproteobacteria; order Burkholderiales; family Burkholderiaceae_C; genus Ramlibacter. The sequence goes on along the minus strand of DATMBW010000460.1, from coordinate 5,841 downwards.
GGCCGCCCGGGCGGCGCTGAAAGGGGTTGCCAATGCGCCAGCTTGAGTCCTTGGGCCGGGAAGCCGTGGCCCTGGCAGGCGGCGGGCGGGAGCCCACGCCGGCCGAAGCCGAAGTCGCCCGGCAACTGCAGATCTGCAACGCCTGCCGGTACTGCGAGGGTTTTTGCGCGGTGTTTCCCGCCATGACCCGGCGGCTGGCGTTCGATGCGGCCGACGTGCACTACCTGGCCAATCTGTGCCACAACTGCGGGGCTTGCCTGCACGCCTGCCAGTACGCGAAGCCGCATGAATTCGCGGTGGACCTGCCGCCGGCCATGGCCACGGTTCGCGGCCAGACCTACACCGACTACGCGTGGCCACGGTCATGGGGCGCGCTGTACCGGCGCAATGGACTGGTGCTGGCTCTGGCGACGGCGGCCGCGCTCGCCGGGTTCCTGGTGCTGGCCGTTCTGCTGAACGGCTCCCTCGCGCACGCGCCGCTGGCGGGCCGCTTCTACGCTGTCTAGCCCCACAACACCCTGGTTTTGATGTTCGGTGGCGTGTTCGCCTTCGCCCTGGTCGCCTTGGCCCTGGGAGCGCGCCGGTTCTGGCGCGACGTGGCGCCCGGCCAGCCCGGCGGCGCGGCCGTCGCGGAAGCTGCGGGCGCTGTCCTGACGCTGAAATACCTGGACGGCGGGCACGGCGACGGCTGCAACGAGCGCGACGATGCCTTCACCCTGTGGCGGCGTCGCTTTCACCACCTCACCTTCTACGGATTCCTGCTGTGCTTCGCGGCCACCTGCGTCGCCACGCTGTATCACTATCTGCTGGGATGGCCGGCGCCTTACCCGCTTGCGAGCTGGCCCGTGCTGCTCGGGACGGCGGGCGGGCTGGCCCTGCTGGCCGGCCCGGCCGGCCTCTATTGGCTCCACCTGCGGCGCCATCCGGCGCATGCGCTGCCGGCGCAAAAGCCCATGGACCGCGGCTTCATTGCCCTGTTGTTCTTTGCCAGCCTGACCGGGCTCGCCTTATTAATATGGCGGGACACGGGGGCCATGGCCTTGTTGCTGGCGCTGCACCTGGGGGTCGTGATGGCGCTGTTCGCGACGCTGCCCTACGGCAAGTTCGCCCACGCCGTGTACCGCTGCGTCGCACTGTTGAAATACGCCATCGAAAAGCGCCAGCCCAGCCGGGTGCAGACGGGCGGCGAGTAGTCTCTTGGAAAGGAACCGCCCATGGACCTGCAGCTCAAGGACAAGACGGCTCTGGTGACCGGCGCGAGCGTGGGCATCGGCCGCGGCATCGCCCTGGCGCTGGCGGCCGAAGGCGTGCGGCTGGCAGTCTCGGCCCGCCGGGTCGCGCTGCTGGACGAACTGGCCGATGAAATCGTCGCGCAGGGCGGTCACCGCCCGGTGGTCATTGCGTCGGACCTGTACGCCGAAGCCGCGGCCGTGGACCTGGCCGCCGCGGCGCTCGCCGGGCTGGGCCGCGTGGACATCCTGGTCAACAATGCCGGCGGCTCGCGCAGCTTCAACGAATTGCATGTGGGCGAGGAGCGCTGGCAGGAAGCGATCACGCTGAACTTCCACCGCCCGCGCCAGGTGGCCGAGGCGCTGATCGACCAGATGATCGAGCGGCGCTGGGGCCGCATCATCAACATCACCGGCAAGAGCGAGCCCGATCACGTCAACGGCGCGTTCTGCGCCAAGGCCGGCATCCACAGTTGGGCCAAGGGGCTGTCGCGCATGGTCGGCAAGCACGGCATCACCGTCAACTGCGTGCCTCCGGGGCGCATCCTGTCCGAGCAGATCGAGCGCAACTACACCCCCGAATACCGGCAGTGGCAGGCCGAGAACGAGATTCCCATGGGCCGCTACGGCGAGCCCGAGGACATGGCCAACCTGGTGTGCTTCCTCGCCTCGCCCCGGGCCGGCTACATCACGGGGGCGGTGATCCCGGTCGATGGGGGCTTGCGCCGCTACCAGTTCTAAAGCATGTGCTTCAACTTCTTGCCATTGCAGGAGACTCTTCAATGAATCCGATCGTTTCGCTCAATCGCCGGCGCTTGCTGGCCGGCGCCGGTACCTTGGCTGCGGTGGCCGCGGTCCCCGCCGTGTGGGCCCAGCCGGCGTGGCCGAGCAAGGCCGTCCGCTTCCTGGTGCCCTTCGCTCCGGGCGGCACCTCCGAAATCGTCGCGCGCTCGGTCGCGGCTGAACTCACCAAGCAACTGGGCCAGAGCGTTTACGTGGAAAACAAGCCGGGGGGCGCCGGCACCGTGGCGATGATGGAGGCGGCCAAGGCCGCACCCGACGGCCACACCATCATCCTGGGCCATGTGGGCACGCTCGCGGTCAATCCCTACATGCTGAGTAACCAGCCCTACGATGTGAACCGGGACTTCATTCCGGTCACCTTGCTGGCCAAGGTGCCCAACGTGTTCGTGATCCACCCCGACGTGCCGGCGAAGAACTTCCAGGAGTTCGTCGCCTACGCCAAGGCCAACCCCGGCAAGCTGAACTACGGCTCGGCGGGGAACGCCAGCGCGGGCCACCTCGCCATGGAGTACCTGAAGCTGGTGACCGGCATGTTCATCACCCATATACCCTACCGCGGCACCGGCCCGCAACTCACGGACCTGCTGGCCGGCCGCACCCAGGCTTCTTCCGCCGGCATGCCGGCTTTGGGCGCTCATATCCGCGCGGGCAAGTTGCGAGCGATCGCGGTGGGCACCCAGCAGCGCATCGGCGCGCTGCCGGAAGTGCCGACCGTCGCCGAGATGGGTTACAGGAACTTCGAAACCTCGCAGTGGTACGGCATCCTGGCGCCGGCCGGAACGCCGCCGGACATCGTGAAGAAGCTGCAGGAGGAGAGCCTGAAGGCGCTGCGCTCCAGCGCGGTGACCGAGCGCTTTGCCAACGACAGCGCGGTGGGCGGCGGCGGCCCGTCGCGGGAATTCGCCGCCTTCATCGCGCAGGAGCAGAAGATCTGGAGCGACATCGTCAGGCGGGCCCATATCAAGGCCGACTGAAGGCCGGCCGGTTCACGCCAACTGATCGGCCGCCATCACGCTCGGGTGCGTATAAACCGCGGACAGCGGGTACCGGATTCCGGACAGGTAGTCCTCCACACAGCGCAGCACCAGGGGACTGCGGTGGCGCTTCGCGCTGGAGCGGATCTCCTCGGGCGTGAGCCACAGGGTCCTGACGATGCCGTGGTCGAGCGCTCGCGCCGGGTCGCGCCGGCCCAGCTCGCCGCAAAACGCCAGCCGCAGGTAGGTCACGTCTTCGCCCGTCTCTTTGCGCTGAGTGCGACACAGGTAGACGCCGAGCAGCGCGGTGGGGCGAAACAGGTGCGCTGTTTCTTCCAGCGCCTCGCGGGCACAGCCGTCGGGCGGTGACTCGCCCGCATCCAGATGGCCGGCCGGGTTGTTCAGCTGGAGGCCCTCGGCGGTTTCTTCCTCGACCAGCAGGAACCGGCCGTCGCGCTCGATGATCGCCGCCACGGTGACGCTGGGTTTCCAGCGCGATGGCGCCGCGGCAATGGTGGCGTCGCCCCTTTTCAAGGCTCGTACTCTTCCGAACCCTGGACCCAGATGAAGGACTGCACGTCGATCATGTCGCGTGCCTTGAACCCCGCCCTGCGGTCCAGGTCGCGCCGGATGATGGCCGCCAAGGTCAACAGGCCCTGGTACACGGGCCATGACGGTTGCGGCCGGTACTGGAAATCGAACCCGTAGGCCCGCGCCGCCTTGCGCGTCACGATGGGCTTGAGGAATAGGTGCTTCTCCGGCCGCGCAATGAAGCCGAACACCGTCACCAGGGGCCAGGTCAACACCCGCGTCTTGCGCCGGGGCAGGTCGGCCACGGCCTGGACCCAATCCTCGAACTTGCGTTGTGGCGAGCCGCGGCCCCAGAGGAAAGCGTACAGCTCGGTGGCGAACAGCCGGGCGCCGGCCGCTGTCTTCACCGCATCGCGCAGCGCCATCTTCTCGAACGAGAACAGCAGGTTGGTATGCGACTCGATGCGCACGGCGATGTCCGCGATCCGCTGGAACTCGCCGCGCGCCAGCAGCTTGCGAAAGGCAGCCGCACCCAGTTCGCTTTGCCACTCGAGGTGGGCCCGTTCCTTGTACGAACGCTCGGCGATCAAATAGGTTTCGTCCTGGAAGCCGTCCGGGTAGAACAGCTCGAACTTGCGGCGGCAGCGGGCCGCCCCGAGGTAGTTGACGTTGCCGGCCCGCGCGCCCGTAAGCGGCGAGGAAAGGGATGCTGGGTTTGCCATGCAGGCAGTTTTTGGTCTGCCTCAACTCAGCCTTGTGGGACGAGGCCTTGCGTCCTTGTAGGAATCGGATGGCCGAGCATATGAAGTCGGGGAGTCGGCCCGGTGATGCACCACATCGGGGCGTGATGGCTGCGTTCTAGCCGGTCAGCCGGACTTCAGTGATCTCGGACGGAGCACCCACGCGCTTGGGCGGGCCCCAATAACCCGTGCCACGGCTGACGTACACCCGCAGTTGCCCGACACTGTACAAACCGGCCGTAAAAGGCTGTTGCAGTCTTATCAGGAAATTCCAGGGCAGAAACTGGCCGCCGTGGGTGTGGCCCGACAGCTGCAGGTCGAAACCGGCTTGGGCTGCCGCCGCCGCGCTGCGCGGCTGGTGGGCCAGCAGGATTTTCACGGCGGCATCGGCCGGCGCCCCCGCCAACGCCGCCTGCGGATCACTGCGATGCGCGCTGTCAAAATAGCGAGCGCCGTAATCGGGCACTCCAGCCAGCACCAGCCTCGCACCGCTGCGCTCGATCACGACATGCTGGTTGTGCAGCACCGTGATGCCCAGTCGCCGCAGCTCAGCGAGCCACGGTTCCACGCCCGAGTAGTACTCGTGGTTGCCGGTGACGAAATAGACCCCGTGCCGTGATTCCAGCCGCGCCAGCGGTTCGACGTGGCTCCCCAGTTCGGCCACGGTGCCGTCGACCAGGTCGCCGGTGATGGCCACGACATCGGGCTGCAGGCGATTGACGGCCTCGACGATGGCCTCGACGAAAGGGCGCCCGATGGTGGGCCCGACGTGGATGTCGCTGATCTGGACGATGGTGAAGCCATGCAGGGATGCGGGCAGGCCGGGCATGGGCACCTCCAGCGTCACCACCTTGGCAACGCGCCGGGCGTTGAGGTAGCCCAGAAAAGTCACCATGATCGCCAGCGGGGGTACGGCAGCGGCGCTGACGGTCGGCCAGGCTGCCAACCCGGGGGCCGACGGAGCTGCCAGGCCCACCACCGATACCAGCAGCAACAAGGCATCGCGAAGCACGGTGAGCACCAGCAGCGACGAGAACAGTCCCATGAACAGGAAGCCGATCGAGGCCAATGTCGCGGCAGCGGGGGTTTTTGCGATGCGGCGTGCGAAAAACCCCGCCGGAACCAGCACCGCCGAGGCAAGGAGCATGAGCGCAACGAGCGCGGCGGCGAAGTCACCGGGAATGGCCGGTACGATGCGCGCGCCGATGTAAAAATGCAGCGCGGCCGACAAGCCGAGCACGGAGGCCAGGGACATGGGTGCCAACTGGTGCCGGATTCGCCAAATGAAAGCCGTGGCGGCTCCCTGAGGGCGGGCCCGGCGGCCGCCTATCGGAATTTTCTCATTTACCGCGCGAAACTGCGATGAATCAAACGAAACCAAGGCACTCTGGATTACCCTCCGCGCGTCAGATGATAGAAGGCTTTTTCAGATTGCGGAACGCGGATTGATTTAAGCTCGCGGTCGCAAGTCCTACAACCGTTTTACCAACGAGGAGAGACGTCCATGCTGATCGACGTTCCCGCCGAAAAATCGGCGGGTCAAACCCGTGTTGCCGTCACACC
>DATMBW010000459.1:0-2513 GCA_035559095.1 Ramlibacter sp. | reverse complement strand
GTGCTGATCACCGCGGCCAAGGGGTCGCTCAAGCTGTCCGAGTCCAAGCTGGCGATGAACACGATCCGCGCCTACGCTTCCGCCGACGCGCATGTGATCTACGGCACCGCCTATGACGACGATCTGGGCGACGACGTGCGCGTCACGGTGGTCGCCACCGGCCTGTCGCGCCAGGGTCAGCGCCGCACGGCGCCGCCGCTGCAGGTGCTGCGCACCGGCACCGACAACGTGCCCTTCAACGTGCCGACGATCCACACCGCCGTGGGCGGGCCCGGCGCCGCCGCCCAGGGCGCCAGTACGCAACCCGACTATGGCGGCATGACCGTGCCCAGCGTGTGGCGCACCAACCGCACCCAGGCGGCCGCCAAGGTCGACGCGCTGTCCAGCGGCGGCATGGACGATTTCGAGATTCCGGCGTTCCTGCGCAAGCAGGCGGATTGAGCCTGCGCGAAGACCAGGCAAGGTTTCTCCAGGGGGAAGTGTTTGGGTGGGTTTCGCAAGGGGCCCACCCTTTTTCTCCGGGCGCCCCCGTTCATCCCCCAAAAAGTAAAATCATGGCCATGCTCCAGCAGCGCACTCTCAAATCCCTGACCCGAGCGGTGGGCGTCGGCCTGCACAGCGGCCAGCGGGTGGAGCTGACGCTGCGGCCGGCCCAGCCCGACACCGGCATCGTGTTCCGGCGTGTCGATCTGCCCGTTCCCGTGGACATCCCGGTGTCGGCGTTCGCGGTGACCGACACGCGCCTGGCTTCCACCATTTCCAACCGCGGCGCCAAGGTGCACACGGTGGAACACCTGATGTCGGCCTGCTGCGGCCTCGGGCTGGACAACCTGTACGTGGACATCACGGCGGAGGAAGTGCCGATCCTCGATGGTTCGTCCGCCTCGTTCGTGTTCCTGCTGCAAAGCGCCGGCATCGAGCTGCAGAAGGCGCCGCGCCGCTTCATCCGGGTCCTGCGGCCGGTCGAAGTGCGCGATGGCGAGGGCGACAACCTGAAGTGGGCGCGCCTGGAGCCCTGCCACGGCTTCAAGCTGAGTTTCGAGATCGATTTCGCGCACCGCGTGGTCGATTCCACCGGCCAGCGGGTGGAGTTCGACCTGAGTTCCGGTTCGTATGCGCGCGACATCGCGCGGGCCCGGACTTTCGGATTCACCAAGGATGTGGAGATGATGCGGGCCAAAGGCCTCGGGCTGGGCGCCGGCATGGACAACGCGGTGGTCATGGACGACTACCGTGTGCTCAACACCGACGGCCTGCGCTACGACGACGAATTCGTCAAGCACAAGATCCTGGACGCCATGGGCGACCTTTACGTCATCGGCAAGCCGATGCTGGCGGCGTACAGCGCGTTCCGCTCCGGGCACGCGCTGAACAACAGGCTGCTGCGTGAGCTGCTGCAGCAAGAGGGCGCTTATGAGATCGTCACCTTCGAGGACGAAGGGCAGGCGCCCGCCGGCTTCGCGCAGCCCGTGCGGGCGTGGTAATCGAGAATAGGGCCCAGATGCTGGTATTCCGCTGGGCCATGATGGTGCTGCTGCTCACGGCGGCCGTGTGCTTCGCCTTTTACGCCGGCACCGGGGAGGCCCGCTTCAAGCGCTACGGCCTGGTGGTGATGAAGTGGACCCTGATCGCGGCGTTCGTGTTTTTCGCCGTATTGATCCTGGAGCAGATGGCGTAGGGCCGGGTCAGCCGGTTCGCCCAGCCTTGTACCTGCCGCTGCTTGCGCGCGCCGTGCCCGTGGCCTGGGCGATACGGTCCATCGAGACGCCCGCGTGCGCGTGGGTGATGGCCAGGCCCAGGGCGTCGGCGGCGTCCTTCCCGGGCAGCCCCGGCAACTTCAGCAGGCGCTTGACCATCTCCTGCACCTGCGCCTTGGCCGCCTTGCCGTGTCCGGCGACGGCCTGCTTCATCTGCAGCGCGGTGTACTCGGCCACGGCGAGGTCGCAAGCCACCAGCGCCGTGACGCAGGCGCCGCGCGCCTGCCCCAGCAAGAGCGTCGCCTGTGGGTTGACGTTCACGAAAACGATTTCCACGGCGGCCACGTCGGGCCGGTAGCGCTCCCTGACCTCGGCGATGCCGTCGAACAGGACCTTCAGCCGCGCCGGCAGGTTGCCGCGGGCCAGGTGGGTGGTGGAGATGGTGCCGCTGGCGACATATGTCAGCGCCTGGCCCGCCACGTCGATCACGCCGAAGCCGGTGGTCTGCAGGCCGGGGTCGATGCCGAGGATGCGCAGGGGGGTCATGGGATGGAGCCTGCGCCCGCGTGTTGGTTGCCCACGCCAAGACGCCGCGGCAGGGCCGGAGTGCACCAATTCATCAACTTAGCGAGCATGCGGAATGATAGGGTGCAAAGCGCTGCTGCCATACGCGTTGGCGGGTGGACATTTTTTCCTGATTGGCTTGTAGATTTAAAATGCCAGTTGGCCATTACAGCCATCCTTCTTATCCGAGCGACTTGAACACCATGGCCAGCCTCCCACTCACCACCACCTTGCTAGGGGTTGGCCTTTCCG
>DATMBW010000458.1:0-5586 GCA_035559095.1 Ramlibacter sp. | reverse complement strand
TGTCCAGCAGCTTTTCCAGCTCGAACTCGGTGTGCTCCAGGTCGAGCTTGCCCGCTTCGACCTTGGAAAAATCCAGGATGTCGTTGATCACGCCCAGCAGGTGCTGGCCCGAACTCTGGACCTTGGCGATGTAGTCGCGCTGCCGGGGTGTCAGGTCGGTCTTGAGCACCAGGTGCGACAGCCCGATGATCGCGTTCATCGGCGTGCGGATCTCGTGGCTCATGTTGGCCAGGAAGTCCGACTTCATGCGCGTGGCTTCCTCGGCCGTTTCCTTGGCGCGGCGCACTTCCTCCTCGATCTTCTTGCGCTCGGTGATGTTGCGGCTGACCCCCAGGACGCCGCGCGCGCGGCCCTCCTCGTCCCATAATGGCGAGAGCTTCGTGTCGAACAGCACGCGCTGGCCGTCCGGGTAATTTATCCAGAACTCGTGTGATGCTTCGGCGAGCTTCGCCATTGCCGACTGCTGTCGGGCGATCATTTCGTCGGCGACGTCCGGGAGATACAGGTCGTACGCCGTGAGACCGCGAATCTCCTCGGGCGGGCGGCCGATCGCCGCGGCAAATGCGGTGTTACAGCCCAGATAGCGGCCTTCGAGATCCTTGTAGAAAATCCGGTCGGGAATCGAATTGATCAGCGATTCCAGCGTTGCCTGCTGGCGCTTTTTCTCCTGCTCGGCGCGCTTCAGGCTGGTGATGTCCTTGAAGGCGGTGATGTTCAGGGTGCGCTTGTCGTCCCGGGCGACGAATGCGGTCACTTCGACCTGCAGGATGCTGCCGTCCTTGCGGCGGAACGGCCGCTCGAAGGCCACCGGCGTCTTGGTGTTGTTCAGCTTTTTCGCCATCGTATCCGCACGTTCGCGCGTAAAGTCCGCGACGATGCGCGGCAGGGGCATGCCGACCATTTCTTCCGGGCTGTATCCGAGAGCTTCGCAGCAGGCCTTGTTGGCGTAGATCAGCTTCTCCTCCACCGGATTGAGCCAGAACATCGGACCCGAGTGTTCGACCACCAACGAGTTGAAGCTCATTTTTTCTTCGTAGCGCATCCGCTCCGTGATGTCGCGGAAAGTGATCACGCTGCCTACACATTTGCCATGGATGCGCTGCGGGATGACGTGGCGTTCCAGCACCCGCCCGTCCTTGAGTTGCACGACGCTCAGATCCTCGCCTTCCGGATTGAGTCGGCGCCGCTCGACCTGGACGCGCCATTGGTCCGGGTCGGCGACCTGCAACAGCTGGAACTCCACCAGGCTCTTCAGGTCCAGGTCGCAGAGTTTGTCCTCCGGAATACCCCACAGCTCCACAAAGCGGATGTTGTAGTACATGGAGTCGTCGGAGAACTGCAGGGTGAGGACGCCGTCGCTGGTGGTATCGAGGGTGGATTCCAGCAATTCATGCGAGCTGCGCAGCCGCGTGAGCTCCAGGCGCGCCTTCGCGAGTTCTTCTTCCAGGGCGGACGAAGCCTGGCCGGCGCCGGCCGGTGCGGTTGACAAGTCTTGTGGGGCGCAATCCATGCCCGCCTCTCGCTTTGGTGCAGAAGCCCCCATAAGATCATTGGCCGTCCGGCCAGGATTAGGCAATTTGCCTAGTCGAGCTAAGGCGTTTTCCGGGGCAAGGCGCCGGCCGGGTCTCAAGCGTCCCAGCCGGGCGGGCGCTCCGCGCCTTCGCGCCGGCGTCTGTCGCGCTCGGCGCGCTCCTGCGCCATCTGCTCTTCGAGTTGCCGGCGGCCCTGTTTGATCACCGCGATGACCTTGGCCCGATCCTTGTGGTGGGGGTACATCTCCTCGAACAGCTGCAGGTTGTGGCGCCGGAAGCGCATCGCGTGGGTCCGGGCCTCGTGCGGTGCGAAGCCCAGCACTTCCAGCACCGTGCGGGCGCTGCGCAGGCTCGATTCGAATACCTCGCGTTCCACCCGTGCGACCCCGCGGTCGCGCAGCTCGTTCCAGTGGGTCACGTCGCGAGCGCGCGCGACCAAAGCGAGATGGGGAAAGTGCTCGCGCGCCAGATCGACGATCGCCAGCGACTGCGCCGTGTCGTCGACCGCGACGACCAGCACCTTGGCCGCCTCCGCGCCGGCGGTGCGCAGCAGGTCCAGCCGGCTCGCATCCCCATAGAACACCTTGTAGCCGAAGGCCCGTGCCGCCTCGATCATGTCGGCGTCATGGTCCAGCACGGTGGCCGCGATGCCTTGGGCCGCCAGCATGCGCCCGACGATCTGCCCATAGCGGCCGAACCCGGCGATGATGACCGGCGCGCGCTGCGGTTCGCTGATTTCCTCCAGCTGCGGCGTATTGCAGTTGGCATAGCGCGGCAGCACCAGCCGGTCGATGGCTACCAGCAATAGCGGCGTGAGCAGCATGGACACCGCCACCGCGCCGATCAAGAGCGACGCGGTTTCGGCCGGCAGCACTCGCGCTCCGGCCGCGGCCTGGAACACCACGAAGGCGAACTCGCCTCCTTGCGCCAGTAACAGCGTGAACACCGGGCGCTCCTGCACCGGCAAGCCGATGCGCGCGGCCAGCGCGTGGATGGCGACTGCCTTGAGTGCCAGGAATCCGAGCACGGCCAGCGCCATGAGGCCGGGCGACGCGAGCAGCACCGCGAAATCGATGCTCATGCCCACCGCGATGAAGAACAGCCCCAGCAGCAGCCCCTTGAACGGCTCGATGTCGGTTTCCAGCTCGCGCCGGTACTCGCTCTCGGCCAGCAGCACGCCCGCCAGGAAGGCGCCCAACGCCATCGACAGCCCCACCAGCTGCATCAGCGCGGCGATGGCGACCACCAGCAACAGTGCGGCGGCGGTGAAAATTTCCGGCGTCCTGCTCTTGGCGATCCAGCGCAGCGCGGGCCGCAGCAGCAGGCGGCCGCCCAGGATGATGCCGCCGACCACCGCCAGGATCCGGACCGCTTCCAGCCAGCGGCTCACGCCGCCGGCTTCGTTCACCCCCGCCGAGCCCCCCAGCAGGGGCAGCAGTGCCAGGACCGGAATAGCCGCGACGTCCTGGAACAGCAGGATCGAAAATGCCATCTGCCCGCTCGAAGTGGGCAGCAGGTTGCGCTCGCCCATCACCTGCAATGCGATGGCGGTCGAGGACAAGGCCAGGCCCAGCGCCGCGACCAGGCTCACGCGCCACGGCAGGCCTGCAGCGATCCCGGCCCCCCACAGCAGCATCGCGCAGGCCAGCAACTGGGCGCTGCCCCAGCCGAAGATGGGGCGGCGCAGGCTCCACAGCCGCCGCGGCTCCAGTTCCAGGCCCACCAGGAACAGCATCAGAACGACGCCGAATTCGGCGAAGTGGAGGATGTCCTGCACGTTGTTGACCAGCCCCAGGCCCCAGGGGCCGATCGCGATTCCGGCGGCCAGGTAGCCGATGATGGAACCCAGGCCCAGGGCCCGCGACAGTGGCACGGCAAGGACGGCCGCGCCCAGGTAGATCAGGCTGTTGGTGAGCCAGGCCGGGGCATGTTCCATCAGGGGCGGTCTCGGGTGCGGGGCCGGTCTGTGGCCGGGACTTCGCAGGCGGGACATTGCTCGAGCTCGTCGAGTTCCGGCCACCGCGGATAGCTGCGCAGGCGCTCCGAAAAGACCGCGGCGTGCTCGGCCACGGATTGCTCGCTCGCCCGGTGCGCGCCGTACAGCATCAGCGGCGGCAGGAAGCGCATGCCGCATAGCGCGGCGGTCTGTTCGTAGGGCGGCAGAAACGCGTCGAAGAAGTAGCGGTTGTAGCTTTGCGGGTGGTAGGAACTCTCCGGTCCCCCCGTCGTGGCGGCCAGCCACAGGTCTTTGCCTCGCAGTGCCGTGCCGCCCTCGCCATAGGCCCAGCCGTAAGTGAGCACTTCATCCAGCCAGAGCTTGAGCAGGGCGGGCATGGAATACCACTGGATCGGATGCAGCAGCACGATCAGGTCGGCAACGCCCGCCAGGTCCTGCTCGGCGGCGACGTCGATGTCGTAGTCCGGGTAGCTGGCATACAGGTCCCGCACCTGGACGCCCGCGATGCCCTGCGCGGCGTCCAGCAGGCGGCGGTTGACGCGCGACTCGCGCCAATTGGGGTGGGCGGCCAGCACCAGGATGCTGCGGGCACGCCCTTCTGTTGCCAAGTCATCCATGCCGGTAACATAGCGCAAAGCGGCCGGCTCCAGGGTCTGGGAAACACCCGGCCGGTCCGCGATGAAAACACGTCGAGGAGCCCATCATGCCGGTCGTCGTTGTTGCCAATCCCAAAGGCGGTGTCGGGAAGTCCACCATCGCAACCAATATCGCGGGCTACTTTGCCAGCAAGGGCCACGCCGTGATGCTGGGCGACGCCGACCGCCAGCAGTCATCGCGATTGTGGCTTGGCCTGCGCCCGAGCGCCGCCCGGCCGATCAGCACCTGGGAATTCAGTGAGGGCAACATCGTCCGGCCCCCCAAGGGCACGACGCATGTGGTCCTGGACACGCCGGCGGGCATGCACGGCAAGGTATCTGGCGGCGTGCTCCAGTTCGCGCACAAAGTCGTCGTGCCACTGCAGCCGAGCATCTTCGACATCTTCGCGACCCGCGCCTTCCTGGATGAACTCGCGGGGCACGGCAAGGCCGGCAAGTTGCAGGTGGGCATCGTCGGCATGCGGGTGGACGAGCGCACCATCGCGGCGGAGAAGCTGCACGAATTCATGGATGCGCTGGGCCTTCCGGTGCTGGCCTACCTGCGCCACACCCAGAACTACATCCACCTGGCGGCGCGGGGCCTGACGCTGTCCGACGTGGCGCGCGGCCGGGTCGAGCGCGACCTCGCCCAGTGGGAAGGGATCTGTCGCTGGCTGGACAGCTGAGAAAAAGGGATTTGGGACAGGTGAACGGCACCAGCAATGGCACTAGGGTAGAGTTGGCCGGTTATTCCCTAGCCTTGGTCCCCAGATGAAGATTCTCGAAACCCTTGAAGAACTGGCCACGCTGGTCGGCCAGGAAGTCGCCGCCAGCGACTGGATCACGATCACCCAGGAACAGATCAACCAGTTCGCCGAGGCCACTGGCGACCATCAATGGATCCATGTGGACGTGGAAAGGGCCAAGGCCGGGCCCTTCGGCGCCCCGATCGCCCATGGTTTCCTGACGTTGTCGCTGCTCCCCAGGTTCTTCCAGACTTCGTTCCAGATTCGCAATTCGGCCATGGGCGTCAACTACGGCCTGAACAAGGTGCGCTTCACCGCGCCCGTGCCGGTGGGCAGCCGTCTGCGCGGCCACTTGAAGCTGCTGGCGTGCGAGCCGATCGAGAAAAACGGTATGCAGATGACCTGGCAGGTCACGGTGGAGCGCGAGGGCAGCGACAAGCCCGTGTGCATTGCCGAATCGCTCGCGCGGCGCTACCCGTAGCGCTTCCTCGGCTTTCGCCGCCATCAATCTGACGCGTCCAAACCCAGGTTCGTGATCGGGCCGCAGCCAGCGAAGGCGCCTGCGCACGACTGCTTCTAGTGGGCAGGGGGCGGCGGCTTCTTTACCTCGGCCGCGAAGAACGTGCCGCGGGTCAGCCACGTGTAGTCGGCCTCCAGCGCTCCTATCCCCAGCAGCACGATCAGCAACAGGGGCGGCACCAGGATGGCGTAGATCA
>DATMBW010000457.1:0-3669 GCA_035559095.1 Ramlibacter sp. | reverse complement strand
CCCATCGCCGCCAGGCGATCGAGCTCGCCGTCCGGTATGTCGTCGAGCGTCGCGGGCCGGCCGAGCGTCTGCGACAACCGCGTCAGCCAGACGCGCGTGTTGACCTGGTAGAGCGAGGGATAGAGCGGTGTGGGCATATGGCTCGAGTACTGCCTATGAGCGGCCAGCAAACTGCTCACTGTGTAAGTGGTCGTTTCGCTTTGTGTCGGTCCCTGTTGTGCAGAGGCCCGACGCCCGCGTATCTCGTGCGCCCCTGGCGGATCAGCTACGTGCATTGAGTCAGGCGCTACATCTTTTTCCGACAGATGCGTCACCGTTGACCATGCCCCGCACGCTGGGCCGCATGAATGCATAATTCCTGCGAGTCACGCCGGCCGGAAGCCGCAAAGCCCGTTTCATCGGAGTCCCGGAATGATCCGCGCAAACAGACTGGTCATCGCTAGCTGCGTCGCAGCCCTCCTGGCGCCGCCTGCGGCCTGGGCCCAGGCGCCGGCAACCCCCGCCGCTGCCCCCGCGCAGGCACAGCCGCAGGCAGCGCCCTTAAAACAGGAGCAGCTCGAGCAGCTGGTCGCGCCGATCGCGCTCTACCCCGATTCCCTCGTCGCCCAGGTCCTGATGGCCTGCACCTATCCGCTGGAAGTGGTCCAGGCCGCGCGCTGGCTGAAGGCGAACCCGGGATTGAAGGGAAAGGCGCTCGAGGACGCCCTGCAGAAGCAGAAGTGGGATCCGAGCGTGAAGTCGCTGACCGTGTTTCCGCAGGTGCTCGCCATGCTGGACGAAAAGCTCGACCTGACGCAGCGGCTGGGCGACGCGTTTCTCGCGCAGCAGAAGGACGTGCTCGATGCGGTCCAGCGCCTGCGCGCCCGGGCCGACCAGACGGGCAACCTGAAGTCGGGCAAGGAGCAGACAGTCACCAAAGCGGAGGAAGGCGGCACCACGGTGATCCGGATCGAGCCTGCCAACACTGAAACGATCTATGTTCCGACCTACGACCCGAACGTGGTGTACGGCCCCTGGCCGTATCCTTCCTATCCGCCGTACTACTGGTACTCCCCCTACTACTATCCCTACGGCTGGGCGCCGGGTGCGGCCTTCGTCGGCTTCACGGCCGGCATCATCATCGGCGGCGCGCTCTGGGGCGGCTGCAACTGGGGCGGCGGTGGCGTGTACGTCGATCACCGCAGCTACAACAATTTCAATCGCAGCAACATCGGCGACGGCAGCGGGCGCGGCAACTGGCAGCACAGCCCGGAGCACCGCAAGGGCGTGGGCTACCGCGACCAGGCCAGCCGCGAAAAGTTCGGCGGCGGCGAGCGCGCGAATGTTGCCACGCGCGAGCAATTCCGCGGCCGCGCCGATCAGGGGCGGCGCGACCTCGCCGCAGGCGCTGCGGATAGCTTCAGGGGCCGCGGCGGGGTCAGCGACCGCACTTCCGGGGCCGGCGGTGCGGGCGGTGGCCGCGCGGACCTGGGCGGCCGGGGCAATATAGGCAACGTCAGCGACCGCAGCGGGATGAGCAACCGCGGCAGCGGTTTCAGCGGCGTGGGCAGCGGCGCGCAGACGCGCGATTCGATCAATCGCGGTTCCGCGAGCCGCAGCAGCGCCGCCGGCGCGTCGCGCGGCGGCGGCTTCAGTGGCGGCGGTGGGCGCGGAGGCGGCGGTGGCGGCCGCGGCGGCGGCGGTCGACGCTGAGGAAACGACGGCCATTCCATGGAGCCAGCCATGCATCGCACTCGCCAAGCTGCAGTGACCCTCCTTGCGCCGCTGGTGGCGTTGCTCGCGCTGCTCGTGGTGCTGGCAGCGTCCCCGGCCGGGGCGGCCACCGAGAAACAGAAGGCCTTCGGCACGCCGCAGGAAGCGGCCCAGGAACTGGTCGCCGCGGCAAAGGCGCATGACCGCAAGGCGATGCTGGCGGTCCTCGGCGTGAGCGCGGCCGACATCGTGTTCTCCGGCGATTCCGTCGCCGACCGCATGTCGACGAGGCAATTCGCACAGGCCTACGAGGAAGCCAACCGGATCGAGATGCAGGGCGACACGAAGGCCGCCCTCGTCGTCGGCAAGGACGACTGGCCCTTGCCGTTCCCGCTGGTGAAGTCGCAGGCGGGCTGGCGTTTCGACGCGCGGCAAGGCCGGGACGAAGTCCTCACGCGCCGCATCGGCCGCAACGAACTGGACGTGATGGAGGTGCTGCAGGCCTATGTGGACGCGCAGCAGGAGTACTACCTGCGCAATCCCGGCAAGGACAAGCTGCTGCACTATGCGTTGAAGGCAGGCAGCAGCAAGGGCAAGCGGGACGGCCTCTACTACCCGATCAGCGAGGGCGAGCCGCCCAGTCCACTCGGAAGCCTGTTCGCGCAGGCGCAGGCCGAGGGATACAACCTGGGTTCGAAGGGCAAGCCCGTTCCGTACCACGGCTACCTCTACCGCATCCTCACGGCGCAGGGGCCCGACGCGAAGGACGGAGCCTACAACTATGTCGTCCGCGGAAAGATGATCGGCGGCTTCGCGCTGGTTGCCTACCCGGCCGCCTACGCCAAATCGGGGGTCATGACTTTCATCGTCAATCAGGACGGCGTCGTCTACCAGAAGAACCTGGGCCCTTCAACGGCTGCGGAGGCGACAAAGATGTCCCAGTTCAATCCCGACGGTTCCTGGAAACGCATCTGAGGACGCCGATAACACTTCCGGCTCCACAGCAGCCGCTCGTAATGACTGGCATCCTGGACTAGCCGCTATTCCGCGGGGACGACTGCAGTAGCGGTTGCATGCACGGCAAGCTTTCCGTCCGCGCCCCAGAGCCTGGCCTCCAAGAACACGAGTTGCTTACCCGCCTTCACCACAGAGCCTTCGCCTCGGCACTCCCCCAACTTCATGGGCGCGACAAAACTGCTCTTGATCTCAACGGTGGGTAGCCATGCCCGCGTCTTGGCGAACGCGGCTATGGAAACAAGTGCATCGATCATGGCAACGGCGAACCCGCCCTGGACGTTTCCGAAATGGTTCTTGAAGGCGGGTTGCCGTGCGAAGAGCAAGACGACTCTTCCCGCGTCGAAGTCCGCCTCCTCGATGGCAAAAGGGGTCAGAGCCGCGCAATCTGGCTTTGGCTGCGCATCGAGTATGCGCTGAAGTTCAGCGGCATTGGACATGGTCGTGCGAGTCCTTCTAACGCCTAACGAATGAAGGGACTTCCCCGTCCCGAGCTAGCCGCTGATTTGCGGCAACCGGCAACGAAGTGCCACGATGGGAAGTGCGAACTCTCATCAACTCACTCGAAAGGGGAAGTCCATGGCTATTGTCACTCTTGGCATCGATCTGGCAAAGAACGTTTTTGCGCTGCACGGCGTGGATGCCGCAGGCAAGCCGGTGCTCACCCGTCCCAGCGTCGCGCGCGGCAAACTGCTGGAACTTGTGGCCTCGCTGCCGCCTTGCCTGATCGGCATGGAAGCGTGTTCCGGAGCGCACCACTGGGCCCGCCTGTTTGCCGCCCACGGCCACACCGTGCGCCTGATGGCCCCCAAGTTCGTCGTCCCGTATCGCCTCTCGGGCAAGCGCGGCAAGAATGACGCCGCCGACGCGGCAGCCATTTGCGAGGCCGTGGCACGCCCGAACATGCGTTTCGTGCCCATCAAATCGATCTCTCAGCAATGCGAGCTGCTGGTGCACCGCACC
>DATMBW010000456.1:0-7207 GCA_035559095.1 Ramlibacter sp. | reverse complement strand
ATCAAGGGCAAGAAGGCCGATGCAGTCGCCGCGACGCGGGATGCCCTGGCCGCCGGGGTCGATCCGGCGGCCATCATGAAGGACGGACTTATCGGCGCCATGTCGGTCGTAGGTCAGAAATACTCGACCGGGGAGTTCTTTCTGCCGCAGATGATGATCGCCGCGCGCGTCATGACGGAAGCGCTCACGCTGATCAAACCGCTCCTGGCCGGCGAGTCGTCGAAATCCAAAGGCAAGGTGGTTCTGGGCACCGTGCAGGGCGACTTCCACGACATCGGCAAGAACATCGTGCGCATGATGCTCGAGGGCGACGGCTACGAAGTCGTCGACCTGGGCGTCGACGTCACGGCCGAGGCCTTCATCGAATCGGTGCGCGCCCATGCGCCCCAGTTCGTCCTCATGAGCGCGCTCATCACGCTGACCATGGAGAGCATGCGACGCGTTATCGCGCAGCTCGAAGCTTCGGGGTTGCGCTCGAGCGTGCTCGTCGGCGTGGGCGGTGCGCCGCTCACCCACAAGTTCGCGCAGGAAATCGGCGCCGACTTCTACTCCGAGGACGCCTATGAATGTGTGAAGGCGTGCAACCGATTGATCCACTAAAGGACAAGGGAAACTTCATGATGACACCGAGAGAACGCGTCCTTACGGCACTCAAGGGCGGTACGCCCGACCAGCTGCCCTGGATCGAAAACGATATCGAAGAGGAGATCCAGGTCCGCGTCATGGGCGGCCGCACGGACTACACGCCGGGTGAGTTGTGCCGTGCGCTGGGGATGGACGGCTTCGGCTATCACTTCCCCAGCGGCCAGCATGCCAGCGACGGCCAATCGATCCAGACCACCGGCTCAACCGGCAAGGAAGCCTGGTACCACCCCAAGCGCATCACGTTCGACTTCGTTCCGCCCTGGATCGCGGAGATGGGCACCGATCCATCGAACGGCCGAACCTATGTCAAGCAGGGCCTGCTCACCAGCCGCGACGCCCTCGAGTTGTTCGACAAGTTCCTGCCCGACCCGGATCACCCGGCTCGCTATGAAAAGGTGGCGGAATGGCTGGAGAAGTACCGCGAAGATTACGCGGTCTTCGCGCGCATCAGGCTGGGCGGGGCCAGCACCTTCGAGAGCATGGGGCTGGACGTGTTTTCCATCATGATGTACGAGGATCCGGACCTGGTGAAGGAAATTCACCGCCGCTTCTCGGAATGGTCGGCGCGCGTGGTCCAGCATCTCAACAAGATGGACTTCGACTTCATCTGGGCCAATGACGACCACGCGGACAACAAGATGCCGTGGGTCAACACCGAGATGTGGGAAGAGTTCATGAAGCCCTATCAGATGATGGTGGCCAATGAGATCAGGAAGCCCTGGATCTTCCACAGCGACGGCAATCTCTTCCCCATCCTGGACGGACTGCTGACGCTGGGCATGGACGCCATCCACCCGGTGCAACCGGCGGCAATGGACATCAACAAGCTCAAGGCGCAGTACGGCGACAAGGTCTGCATCGTGGGCAACATCGACCTCGACTACACGTTGCCGCGCGGCACCGAGGCCGAGACCGAGGCCGAGGTGCGCGACCGCATCGAGCGCGTGGGCAAGGGCGGCGCCTACATGATCTCCAGCGCCAACAGCATCACCGACTACTGCAAGCTGGAGAACGTCTGGTCCATGTCGCGCGCCATCCGCAAGTACGGACCGTACCGATAGGCGTTCAAGGGAATTTCGCATGTCCATACCGGGCCTGAACATCATCGGCGAGCGGATCAACCCGGGTTTCCGTTCTACCCAGGCGCTGTTCGAGCAGGAGGACTTCAAGGGCATACAGGAACTGGCCGTCAAGCAAGCCCGCGCCGGAGCCGGTTGCCTCAATGTCAACGCCGGCAGCAAGGCGCTGGGCAATCCACATTTCATGATCGAAGTGGTGCGCTCGATCCAGGCCGTCGTGGACCTGCCGCTGTCGCTCGACTGCCCCGACTTCTCGGTGCAGGAATCGGTGCTCAAGGCCTACGACGCCGACAAGGCGCGCGGGCGCAAGCCGATCATCAACTCCATTTCAGAATCGCGCTGGGAACTGGCCGAGTTGTTGAAAGTTCGACCTTGCCAGGCGATCCTGATGTCCTCCGAGCAGCTCAAGGACGGGCGCATCGTGCCCAACCACAGCGGCGAAGAAGTGCACGAGGTTGCCCGCCGCATGGCGCGGCGACTGCTCGCCGGCGGTTACGTGGCGAGCAACGAGGACTTCATCGTCGACGTCTCCATCGCCACCCTGGCAGCCGACACCGAGGGCTTGATCAAGATGGCCCTGGACGGTATCCGGCTCGTGCACCAGGATCCCGATCTTGCGGGGGTGCACATCATGGGCGGGCTGTCCAACTTGCCCCAACACCTGCCGGCCAAGGCCGCCGATGGCTCCGACTTGAAATTCCAGCTCGAATGCGCCTTCCTCACGGTGGCCATGCCCACGGGATTCGACACCGTGCTCGGCACCCCCTGGCGCGGCTACTCCTTGCTGCCCGACGACAACTTCGTGCTGCGCGAGTTCCGGCGCATTGTCGAACTGCGTGACAGCGATGCCCTGACGGCCGTGGTGGATCTGTACCAGGAAGCATGAAGCCGATCGCCGCCCCTGCGGGGGTCGATCACCAGCGGCCTCGCGACGCGCCGGCCATGCACCGCGTCACCCTCCACCCGGACGCGCGCAGCGTCGAAGTGCGACACGGCGAGCGCCTCCTAAGCGCGGCGTGGAAGACCGGTGTGGGCATCAAGTCCGTCTGCGGCGGCCGTGGCAAATGCGGCAGCTGCATCGTGGAGATCGACGCCGCTGAGGCGGGCGCGCTGAGCCTGCCCGGCGACGCCGAAAGCGATCTGCTGCCGCCGCATCCGGGCGGCGGCACCTATCGCCTGGCCTGCCTGTGCGAGGTGCAGGGCGACGTCACCATCTCGGTTCCGCCCGAAAGCCAGGCGGTGCGAAGCGCTCCGCGCAAGCCGCACACCGTGACTGCCGTCGCCGCGCGCCCGCTGGCATGCCGCGTCACACTGGCGGTCGAAGGCCCGAACGCCGCACCGCCGCGCTCCCTGGCCACGCGCATCCAGGAGGCCGCCGCCACCGCGCTGGGCCGCAAGTCGGTCGAACTGGCGCTGCCGGTCATGGCCGACTATGCCTCGCAGCGAGGATTCGACGCCGTGCGCGAGCTGACCGCCACCGTGTACCGCGAACGTCAGCTGATCCAGCTCCTGCCGGGGCGGCGCGAGCGCAGTTGCGGCCTTGCCGTGGATATCGGCACGACGTCCTTCGTGGTCTTTCTGTGCGATCTGGTGCGCGGCGAAATCCTCGCGATGCGCACGGCAGGCAATCCGCAGGCGATCTTCGGCGAAGACGTCATCTCGCGCATGACCCACATCCAGCAGGACGCGCGCACGCTGCAGACCATGCGGGGCTTGCTGGTGGACGACATCAACCGGCTGGCGGCCGACGCATGCCAGGAATGCGGTGTGGCCGCTGATGACATCGTGGACGCGGTGCTGGTGGGCAATCCGACCATGCAGCACATCCTGCTCGGCCTGAATCCGGAGCCTCTCGGGCGCGGGCCCTATCTGCCGGTGTGGTCCGATGGCGTGGACATCGAAGCGCGCGAACTGGGCCTGGCGATAGCGCCCCACGCCCGGGCCTTCGTCTTCCCGATGGTCTCGGGGTATATCGGCGGCGACACCCTGGCCGCCTTGCTCACGCGCGGCGCCGACTTCTATCGCGGCACGCACTTGCTGGTGGATGTGGGGACCAACGGCGAAGTAGTGCTGGCCCACGACGGCCGCCTGTTCGCGACCTCGTGCGCAACCGGGCCGGTGTATGAAGGAGCCCATATCCGCTGCGGCGTGAGGGCCGCCCCTGGCGCCGTCGAGCGGGTCTGGGTGGACGACCGCGGCGCGATCCGCTGGGCAGCCATTCCCGGCGACCAAGCCAAGGGCGACAAGCGACCGATCGGCCTGTGCGGATCGGGTGTCATTTCCAGCGTGGCGGCGGCCGTGGGGGCCGGCCTGATCGGCAGCGACGGCGCCCTCGCACCCGCTGCAAGCCACCGGCAGCTGCGCGCCAACGGCGCCGGCCGCAGCGAGGAATTGGTGCTGGTGGACGGCGCCTATGCACGCACGGGCCGGGACATCGTGCTGACGCAGCACGATGTGCGCGCCGTGCAGCTGGGCAAGTCGGCCCTGCGCGCCGGCATCGAAATGCTGCTGGCCCATGGCGGGGTGAAGCGGCTGGACCGCATCTACCTCGCCGGCACCTTCGGCAACCACCTCCAGCCCGAGGACATCCTGGCCATCGGCCTGGTGCCGCCGCTGCCGGTGCAGCACATCCGTTCCATCGGCAACGCAGCGGGCGACGGTGCGCGCATGGCGCTGTTCAACCGCCATCATCGCCGGCGCGTGGCTTCGCTGGCGGGTCGCCTGGACGTGCTGGAACTGAGCGGGCGCGCCGAATTCCAGGACCTGTTCGTCGCCCACACCGAACTGGCACCCGGTGCCACCGAAGCCACCGCCGGATTCGGGAGCGAAACATGAGCAAGCGACCCGTTGTGGTGATCTCGTGCAGCGTGCTGAGCGATCTGCTGGGCAAGCGGTTGCCGGCTGAAACACCGGTCACCTGGATGGACATCACGCTGCACAACACGCCGAAAAAGCTCGCCGCAGCGTTGCAGGAACGCATCGACGCCGTTGCCGAGCCGAGCACGGTGATCCTCGGCTATGGCCTGTGCGGCAATGGACTGGTGGGCGTGAAGTCCGGCGTTCATACGCTGGTGATTCCGCGCACCCACGACTGCGTGGCCATTTTCCTGGGTTCGCACCAGCGCTATGTCCAGCGCTTCTTCGCCAGTGCCAACACCTACTACCTGACCAAAGGGTGGCTGGACGCCAAGGACGAGCCGCTGACCGACTATCTCGACTATGTCCGCGACTACGACGAGGAAACCGCCGACTATCTGGTGGAGATGAAGTACAAGCACTACCGCAAGCTGTGCATGGTCGGTTTCTCCCAGGAGGAACTCGACGGCTGCCGTGACAGCGCCATGAAGGTGGCGGAATTCTGCCGGCAACGCTTCGGCATGGAATACGAAGAAACCATCGGCACCACCGAACTGATCGAGGCGCTGGTGAGCATGCCGGCGCGGGTCGGGACGCCCGACGATGAATTTGTCGTGGTGCCGCCCGGCGGCGAGATCAGCCAGGAAATGTTCCTGCGCCCCGGGGAAGGCGCACCCCAACCCGTGGGGCGCAAGGAGGGCTGAAGTCTCTTGCCTAAAGCACGGTTGCTCGCGCGAAGGCCTCGATGTTGTCCAGCAGGTTGTCCAGCGCCGTGCCGGCGCCGGGGACGTCGGCGTTGCTGATCGCCGTCGCAAGCGCTGCATGCAGGCGCGCCATCTCCGGCAAATCGGCCGACTGCTTGTAGTGGACGTACCAGAACCGGCGCGACAGCCCGTGCAGGGATCGCAAGGCCCCTTCCGCGAACTCGTTGCGGGCCGCGGCAAGGCACAACTCGTTGAACTCCCGGTCCGTGCTCATGAAGGTGCGCTCGTCCTTGTTTTCGGCGGCGGCCTGAAAGTCGTCGGCCAAACGTGCAAAGTGGCGTCGTTCTTCGTCCGTTACGCGCTTGGCCGCGCTACGGCACACCAGGCGTTCGAGCTCGCGGCGCGTTTCCAGAAGCTTCAGCTGTTTGCTGAGGTCGACTGCCGACACCAGCAGACCTCGTTGAGGCAGGACCAGGATCAGGTGCTCGCGCGCCAGTCGCTGGACCGCTTCGCGGATCGGCGTGCGCCCGATGCCCGTCATGTCGCTCAGGCTCTGCTCCGATACGGCCGTGCCCGGGGGCAGGCGCAACGTGACGATGGCCTCCTCGATTTGTTCATAGGCCAGGTCTGTCAGCTTGGCCGGCGGTTCCGGCATTCGCTCACCGGTGCGCATCGGCTTCGCGGCACGTGGGCGCTGGCCTGCACTTCGATTAGCGGGTCGTCTGGTGATCATTCGTGGAGTTGGGTGGGTGTCTGACGGGAGGTGCGCCAACTGTATCCGACCGCGCTGCCGTCCGCTGCCATGGCGCTGGCATTCTTCTGACATATCAAGGGTTTTTTTTCAACACATCGTCGTTCACGGCAAAGCGGTAGCACGCGCCAGCACCACATGCATCGCAGCCGGCGTGCCGACACGTTCGGTGCAGTGGTAGTCCAGGCTCGGCAGGTCGATGCCGCCAAGCAAAGCTTCGCCCGTGCCAAGCACGGCAGGCGCTATCGCCAGGTGCATTTCGTCCACAAGGCCGGCGCGCAGGTATTGACGGATGGTCGAAACGCCGCCGCCCAGCCGCACATCGAGGCCTTGCGCCGCGGCGCAGGCACGCTCCAGCGCGACATGGATGCCTTCGGTGACGAAATGGAACGTCGTGCCGCCTTCCATCACGAGCGGTGCGCGCGGGTGATGGGTCAGCACGAACACGGGCGTGTGGTAGGGCGGATTGGCGCCCCACCAGCCCTTCCAGGCATCGTCGGGCCACGGTCCGCGCACCGGTCCGAACATGTTGCGCCCGAGAATCCAGGCGCCGACTCCCGCCATGCCGCGAGCCAGGAAATCGTCGTCCACGCCCGTTGCGCCACCTTCGCCTCCGTGCATCCGTCTGAACGTTCGCGTGGCAAAGGCCCATTCGTGCAGTGCGAGGCCGCCGCGACCCAGCGGGTTCTCGAGGCTCTGGTCGGGGCCGGCGCCGTAGCCGTCGACCGACAGAGCGAAGCAGTTGATCCTGAGCTTGGACATAAGGAAGTCCTCCCATCGCGCGCGTAACGGGTCCACGCTGGTGAGGGTGTAGTTTGCTCAATCTGGCCCAGTTTTTGGCCTTGACCCTGATCCCGGGCCTGCCAATAGAGAGGCTGTATCACTCACGGTTGGCGTCAGTCATAATATCTCTCATGAACGAGACAGTCTTGCGCAGGCCGCGGTCCCTCACGGGCGATCTGGTCCAGGCTATCGGCGACCGGGTGCGCGACGGCCGGCTCGCTCCCGGGGCCAAGCTGCCGCGCGAGGCCGACCTGATGGCCCAGTTTGGCGTCAGCCGGACGGTGGTGCGTGAGGCCATGTCCCGGCTGCAGGCAGCCGGTGTGGTCGACACCCGTCACGGCGTGGGCACTTTCGTGGTCGGCTACGGCGACGGAAGCACTTTTCGGATC
>DATMBW010000455.1:0-2084 GCA_035559095.1 Ramlibacter sp. | reverse complement strand
CCGCGGCCCGCTCAAGATTTCGCCGGCCGGCGTCGAGCTTTTGTGCTCCTACGCCTGGCAGGGCAACGTGCGGGAACTCGAGAACGTGCTGGAAATGGCGGCGATCGTGTGCGAGGGCGAAACCCTGGACCCCGAGCACCTGGCGTATCGAATGAAGGGGGTCGCGCAACGAGCGGCACCCGCTGTGGCCGCGCCGTCCGCAGTCCAGGCGCCGGTGCAGGCGGCCACCGTGGCGGCGCCGGCACCCGCCGAATCCGCATCCGTAGTGCCGATTCGCGACGCCGAGATCGACCTGATCCGCACGGCCCTGAGAGAGTACGACTGCAACATCACGCTGGTCTCGCGCCAGTTGCAGATATCGCGCTCGACGATCTACCGGCGCATGAAGGAGCACGGCATCACCAAGTCGGTCCGTCTCGGCTGAAGCGCCGCCTGAAGGCGACCCGGACCGCGCATCGATGCAACAGCTGTCGCACACTGGAACAATCACGCCCGCCCAAGACACTGTTTCGGGTCGGCACTGATGCCATAGTCTGCAACCAAGCTCTGCCGTGCCTGGCACAGCAATTGCGAAAGACGCTTCTTCCAGACCCCCGGGTTCCTCCTGTATTTCCCGGGCTTTTCGCCGATTCATAACTCCAAGGAAATCTTGCCCATGAGCAGCGCCCTGTTTTCACCCATCACGCTCCGCGGTCTGACGTTGAAGAACCGCATCGCCGTCTCGCCGATGTGCCAGTACATCTCCGATAACGGCAGCGCCAACGACTGGCACCTGATGCACTACGGATCGATGGCGCTGGGCGCCGGCGGCCTGGTGACGGTCGAAATGACCAACGTCAACCTGTCCGGACGCATTTCGCAGAAGTGCGCGACGCTGTGTAGCGACGACAACGAAGCCTCGTGGAAGCGAGTGGTCGACTTCGCCAAGAAGTTCGGCACTGCCGCGATCGGCATCGAACTCGCGCACGCCGGCCGCAAGGGCAGCACGCTGCCGCCGGCGCTGGGAGGCAAGCCGCTGAAAGCCGAGGAAGGCGCATGGGAAACCGTCGCCCCGTCGGCCGTTCCGTACGCCGACTGGCACACGCCGCGCGCGCTCGGCAAGGCCGAGTTGCCCAAGCTGCTCGACGACTTCGTCTCGAGCGTGAAGCGCGCCGAGCGCGCCGGTTTCGACCTCATCGAGTACCACGCCGGCCACGGCTACCTCATGCACCAGTTCCTGTCGGCACTGTCCAACCAGCGTACCGACGAATACGGCGGCAGCCTCGAGAATCGCATGCGCTTCCCGCTCGAGGTGTTCGCCGCCATGCGCGAGACCTGGCCCAAGGACAAGCCGATGGGCGTGCGGCTGTCGGTTACCGACTGGGTCGACGGCGGCCTGGACGTGGCGCAGAGCCTGCGCTTCGCCCACGAGCTCAAGAAGCTCGGCTGCGACTTTATCGACGTGTCCAGCGGCGCGCTCGACCACCGGCAGCAGCCGCCGTTCGCGCCCGGCTACCACGTCGCCTTCGCCGAGCAGGTGAAGCGCGAGGTCGGGCTGCCGACGATGGTGGTGGGCCTGATCACCGGCGCCCGGCAGGCCGAGGAGATCGTCGCCAGCGGCAAGGCCGACATGGTGGTCCTGGGCCGCGGCGCGCTGTTCAACCCGCGTTGGAGCTGGCACGCGGCCGAAGAGCTGGGGGTGGACATGCCTTACGCGCCCAAGATGTTCCCGGCCCATCCGTCGCTGCGGCCCTGGGTGTTCCCGAGCCGCCAGAAGGCGGCCTAAAGGCCTGGCCTGTCGATTGCCATGGGTTCATTCGACTTGACCGATCCGATCGTCCTGCTGCGCCTGGCGTGCGGGCTGTTCCTCATCCCGCACATCGCCGGCAAGCTGGTGCCCCCGCGGCCGGCGCTGAACTTCTTCAAGGCCGTCCGCTTTCCAGCCCCGCAGGTCTTCATGTACCTCGACGCGGCCGTGGAGACCGTCGTGTGCGTCGGCCTGGTGTTCGGGCTGTACACGACCTGGGCCGCATGGCTGGGCGCGCTGGTCCTGCTGCTGGCCGCCGTGGCGGTGTGGCGCCTGCAGGCGATTCAGGGCAAGCCGC
>DATMBW010000454.1:0-3841 GCA_035559095.1 Ramlibacter sp. | reverse complement strand
AGCATGACGCTGCAGATCGAAATGACCATTCCCCACAGGTAGGCACCGCCGTCGCCGGCGAAAATCAGGCCGCGCGGATAGTTCCAGACCAGGAACCCCGCCGTCGAGCCGGCCAGCACCAGCACTAGCGCCGCGAGCTGGCGGTCGCCGACCTGAAGCGCGACATAGGCCAGCGCAAAGCAGCAGATCATCGCCACGATGCCCGCCAGCCCGTTGTAGCCGTCAATGAGGTTGAACGCGTGCGGCAGCCCGCTAATGGCCAGGATGGCCAGCACGATCCCCAGCCATGGATAGGCGGACCACCAGGCGTCCAGCACCGGCACCCCCAGCCGCGGGACGGTCAGCGCCAGCGCCGCAACCGCGCAGACCGCGCCCACCACCGTCAACACCAGGCGCAGACTGGCCCTCAGGCGCTGAGTGATGTCCTCCAGAATGCCGCCGACCACGGGGATTAGGGTGACAATCCAGATCGACAGCGCCGTCCAGGAATCCAGCCGGATCAGGTTCGGAAACCGCAATGTCCCGGAAAGCACCATCCAGGTCCAGCCAATGGTGCAGCCCACCAGCATGGCGACGCCGCCCAGGCGGGGCACATGGCCCATGTGAAAACGCTGCGGGCGGCTGAATCCATAGCGGCGTGCGTGGCCGCGGCCATAGCGCACGAGCAAGGCGGTGGCAAGAAAGCTACAGGCGCAGCACAGCAGGAGCAGGAACAGCATTGGGCGCTATCGCCGCGGATCGGGCACGCCGCCCAACGGCACCGCGCGCGAGCCGCGCGCCAGGTAGCGCCTGAAATGCGCGGTGGACCACAGCCGCGCGATGCTGCGCAAGTGCCAGACCAGATGCGGCCCCAGGCGCCGGCTGGCCCAGCTCGCGTTGTGGCCCGCGGCGGCGTCGGCCCGGGCCAGCTGCCAGCCGGCCAGCTGCAGGCGCAGGCAAAAATCCACGTCCTCGCAGTACATGAAATAGCGCTCGTCGAAACCGCACAGGCTGCGCCAGGCGGTGGAGCGCACCAGCAGGAACGCGGCACTGACCCAGTCCACCCGCCGCTGCGGCCATTTGAGCAAGTGCCTGCGCAGCAATGCCAGGGGCGTGACCAGCTCGCGTTCGTTTTCCTGGCGCGAGCCATCGGGATTGAACAGGACAGGATAGGCGCAGCCGACCTCAGGCCGCTGCAGCCGTTCCAGCAGGCAGGCCCACACCGAGGCGTTCTGCAGCTCGACGTCCGGGTTGAGCACGCAAAAAAAATCGCTGGTGCAGTGCCCGAACGCGCGGTTGTGGTTGGCGCCGAAACCCGCCGGCTCGGGGTTGAACAACTCGGTAAAGCGGAAAGGCCAGCCGCCGGCGGGCGATGCGACGGGTTCGGACGGAAGGTTGTGCGTCAGGACGACGTGCTGGATGTGCCCCCCGTGCAGCACGCACAGTTGCTCCAGCAGCGGCTCGACCCAGTCGCCGTGCCCATGGCTGACGATGGATATCGTAACGGCATGTTGCGCCTCCTGGCCGGGCGCGATAGAGCTGGCACTTACAATCGGACGGATCAAAGAACGAACAGTCAAAGACGAAATAAGCATGATTTTAGTGACCGGCGGCTGCGGCTTCATCGGATCGGCATTTTTGCTTCAATGGCTGGCCCAAGTTGGCGAGCCCGTGGTGAATCTCGACCTGATGACCTATGCGGGGCATCCCGACAATCTGGCGCCCCTGCGCGACGACCCCCGCTACCGGTTCGTCAAGGGCGATATCGGCGATTCCGCCCTCGTCGCCGGCCTGCTGGCCGAGCACAAGCCGCGGGCGGTGATCCATTTTGCCGCCGAAAGCCATGTCGACCGCTCCATCTCGGGGCCGATGGCGTTCGCGCAGACCAACGTGGTCGGAACGCTCACGCTGCTCGACGCCACACTGGCCTACTGGAAATCGCTGAACCCCAAGGCGGCGTCGGCCCTGCGTTTCCTGCATGTATCGACCGACGAGGTGTTCGGTTCGCTCGACGCGGGCTCGCCGGCGTTCACGGAACAGCATCGCTACGAGCCCAACAGTCCCTACTCCGCCTCCAAGGCCGCCTCCGATCATTTCGTCCGCGCCTACCAACATACGTACGGGCTGCCCACGCTGACCACCAATTGTTCGAACAACTACGGTCCGCGGCAGTTTCCCGAGAAACTGATTCCGCTGATGATCCACAACGCGCTGCAGGGAAAGCATCTGCCGGTGTACGGCGACGGGCTGCAGGTGCGCGACTGGCTGCACGTGGACGATCACTGCCGGGCCCTGCGCGAAATCCTGGAACGGGGCCGACCGGGCGAGACATACAACATCGGCGGCCGGTCGGAGCGCAGCAATCTGGCTGTCGTTCACGCGATTTGCGAGACCTTGGATGAGCTGCGGCCGCGAGCCGGCGGCCAGTCCTACGCCGCGCTCGTTACCCACGTCAGGGACCGGCCCGGGCACGACCGGCGCTATGCCATCGACGACCGAAAGATCTCCGGCGAGCTCGGCTGGCGGCCGGCCGTTGTGTTCGAGGAAGGCATCCGGCAGACCGTCCAGTGGTACCTGGACCACGGCGACTGGGTCCGATCGGTCACCAGCGGCGCATACCGCCAGTGGGTCCAGAAGCAGTACAGCGTTCCAGGCGAGTCCACGGCCCGGGCCGAGGCCTGAGCGCGATGACGCAGGCGAGGGGCGATCTCCACGTGTACCTGCGCTCCATCGCGCGGGGCGAACGCACGTCCCTGTCGGTCCTCGCGGGCCTGGTGACCCCCGGCAGCCGTGTGCTCGATCTGGGCACCGGCAGCGGTGCGCTGGGACAGCATTTGCGCGAGCATGCCGGGTGCACTATCGACGGAGTCACGCTCAACGAGCGCGAGGCGCAGCTGGCCCGGCCGCATTACCGGCGGATCGAGGTCGCGAACCTGGAAGATCCGGCCTGGATTCGCGCATTCGCCGGCGAAAAGTTCGACTTCGTCGTCTGCGCCGATGTGCTGGAACATTTGCGTGAGCCCGAAAGCGCGCTGCTGGCCTGCCGCGAACTGCTGGCGCCGGGCGGCCGCGTACTGATTTCTGTTCCAAACGCCGCCTACAGCGGGCTGGTCGCCGAACTGCTCCAGGGCAACTTCACATACCGCGAGGAGGGCCTGCTCGACCGCACCCACCTTCGTTTCTTCACGCGCCGCTCGCTGGTGCAGTTCCTTGGCGACCAAGGCTGGTCGATCGATCGCATCGAGCCGATCGACCGGCCGCTGAACGAATCGGAATTCAGGGTCGCGTTCGACCAGCTGCCGCCGGCCGTGACTCGCTATCTTCTGGCTTTGCCCGACGCGGCCGCCTACCAGCTCGTGGTCGCGGCCCACCCCACGTCCGGCGAACCCGTTGCCGTGCCGGCAGGCGAGGCCAGCGGTCCCGCGGTTGCCCTGTTCTCGGCCGAACTGTATGTGGGCGAGCAAGACGGATTCGAAGAAAGCTACAAGATCGTAGCCAGCGGCGTCGTCGGCCAGGAGCGGCAGGTCTTGCGGTTCGCCCTGCCGGTGAGCAGCACCGCGCCGACCGGCCTGCGCCTGGACCCAGCGGACCGGCCGGGCTTCATGCACCTGCATCGGATCACGCTGACGGCCGACACTTGCGCCGTCTGGCAATGGCGGGCCGAAGCGGATGGCCTGGCTGCGCTGCAAGCCGCGGACCATCGGGACATGTTGCTGCGCGCGCCCTGGCCCACCCACCTGGCGCTGGTGCTCTTGCATGGGGACGATCCGCGTATCGTGCTGCCCATACCGGCGAAGGCGCTGCAGGCCTGCGTCGCACCGGCGCAGGCCGTGCTCGAGGTCGAGCTGGGATGGCCCATGTC